>NZ_AEXS01000083.1:0-65575 GCF_000204455.1 Paenibacillus sp. HGF5
CGCAGCATACGCGTCCGTTCCGAGGAATGGATCATGCCGATCGCGCCGAAGCCGACCACGCCGCCGTCGATGATGACAAACGTGCCCATCTGGAGCGGTTTATACACCAGGGCAGTGAACCATTGGCCCCTCCACGAATCCGGCGCATGGAACGCAAGCGGAGCAAGCTCTTGTTCTCCGGCGAGTTTCGCTCGCAGCCGGCCTTGCTTATCATGCTCCATGATCACAAACACGTGGTCTCCCACTTGCGGGTGAAGCTCCCGCAGCTCCGGCAATTCCCGGATCGGAAGCAACAGCTGCCTGCCAAGTCCCATCTCGAGGAAACAGCCGAGGCGCGGATGGACGTCGGCCACTTCAAGCTTCGCCGTTTCGCCCAGTGTTAGGTACGGCTTCTTCATCGTTGCGGCCAGGCGGTCTTCCGTATCGAAGAATATAAAGACCTCTATCGTATCCCCCGGCTCGATTTTACCCGTAAGCTCCGAATAGTGAAGAAGCACATCCCGATCTCCGCCATCCAGAAAATAACCGTAAGGGGACACTTCCCTGGATACAACGAGTTTCGTTAATGTGCCGGCAATCAGACTCATACGTTCTCCACCACTTTGGCATCCGACCACAGACGCTCGATGTTGTAGTATTCCCGCTCATCGCGGTGGAAAATATGAACGATCACGTCGCCAAGGTCCATCAGCACCCAACGGGCAGCGTCCATTCCTTCCAGTCCGCGCAATGCCACGCCCTCGTCATGAGCCCGTTTGCGGACCTCGGTTGCGATCGCTTGAACCTGGGTATCCGAGTTACCGTGGCAAATGACAAAATAGTCGGCGATCAGGGAAATCCCTCTGAGATCCAGGACCACGATATCCATCGCTTTTTTATCTTCAGCGGCAGCTACGGCCACATTTAACAATTCATTCGGTTTCAACGTCATGAATTCGCCTCCAATTGCTTAATTAGATCGTTGCGGGCTAGCACCGTCAACGGAAAAATGATTTGTCTGCGCGAGAGCAGATATCCAATCGTCGAATCAAAACCGGCTGCAAGCGCCTCTTCAAGGCTATGGTTGGCCAGTTCGCGAATATTATTCACGCCGGGGAAATCCCGCCCCGGTTCCATATAATCCGCCAGGCAGACCACCTTGTCAAGGAGCGTCATGCCGATGCGCCCCGACGTATGGTACCGGATGGCGTCAAGCACTTCGGCATCCGTTACGCCATATTCGTGCTCCGCTACGAATGCCCCGACTTCAGCATGCCAAAGCTGTTTGTCGTAATGGAGCAGCTCGTCGGAGAGCTTATGCTCCACCATCATCTGATGAAGCTTTTGCACGGGCCAGTATTTGGCCACGTCATGCAGGATAGCGGCCAATTCGGCCTTAACCGGGTCGGCTCCGAACCTGCCGGCAAGGATGACCGCGGTTTCCATGACGCCTTTGGTGTGCTCCCAGCGCTTGGCCGGCATCTGGGAGGATACGGCTTCTATGAGTTCATCACGGCTGTAATCCATAAATACCGCTCCTAACAATATAATCGTATACTCGGTCCGGCACCATATAACGGATGGACGAACCTGATGCCGCTCGGCTCCGAATGATGGTGGAGGAGATTTCGATCAGCGGCATCTCAGCCGTGACAACCGCCTTTTGCAGAAAATCAGGCAGATCATCCACCGATAGTTTGGTTCCGGGACGGTTAAGCCCGATAAAAGTCAGCATTTCCGCCAGTTCGCCGATCCGGTTCCACTTGGGAAGATACGCAACCATATCCGCACCGATAATGAAGTAGAAGTCATGCTCGGGGTACGCATCGCGCAGCTCTCTGACCGTATCTACCGTGTAGGAGACGCCGCCGCGTTTCAATTCCCAATCCAACGTACGAAAAGACGGATGGTCGGCTACGGCTTCAGCCGTCATCTCCAGCCTCATCAGGCCCGTTACGCCGGCATCTTCCTTGTGCGGCGGGATGTGGCTTGGCATAAACCACACCTCTTCCAGATCGTAAGCGTCCCGCGCGCATTCCGCTGCGAGCATATGCCCGATATGAATGGGATCGAAGGTTCCGCCCATTATCCCTACCTTCATCCGGGTTCACCTCCCCTAATAAGAGAGTTATTAATATCCGCTAAGTTGGAGCCGTCCGGCTCCCTTACGGCAGCTCGATGGTTTTGTGGTCTTTCGATTCTTTATAAAGCACGATCGTCTTGCCGATAACCTGCACCAGCTCGGCTCCGGCTCCTTCAGCAAGCTCCTGGGCGATTTCGCGCGGGTCTTCAAGACAGTTGTTGAGCACGGATACCTTCATGAGTTCCCGCTTCTCGATCGCCTCGGAGATATGACGGATCAGATGCTCGTTGCTGCCTCCCTTGCCTACCTGGAACAGCGGATCCAGATGATGGGCGAGCGAGCGTAAATGTCGTTTTTGCTTTCCTGTTAACATGCTTGGTCATTACTCCTTAAACATTCAATTATTAAAACCTGGCGCTTGTCGAAAGCTATATTGTAGCTTTTGCATAAGCATTAATCAATAAACAAAGATATTAAGCCTCGGATTGGAAGCTGGTCAGAACGGCTTCCTTCATGGCCTGCACGGGTGCCGTCAGACCCGTCCAATATTCGAATGCATAGGCGCCTTGATTAATGAACATTCCAAGCCCGCCGTGTATGGTGCATCGCCGAAGCTCCCCTTGCCGCAGCAGCTCGGTCTTCAACGGATTGTAGATCAAATCGCTGACAACGATCCCTTCACGTATGGACTCCGGCGGAATGGGAAGCTCCGAAATCCGGGGAAACATGCCCACCGAGGTCGTGTTAATGATTACATCGGCATCCGACAACGCCTCTCCGGCATCTTCCTCTCCGTACCCTCTCAAGTCCGCAAGCGAGCTCCACTCCTCGGCAAGCGCCAATGCTTTGGCGGACGTCCGATTTACAATGGATATCTTCTCGGGCCCTTCGCCGATGAGGGCATAGATGATGCCTCTTGCGGCGCCGCCCGCACCGATGACAACGATGCGCTTTCCCTTCAGGTCGGGACAGGCTTCATCTTTTAATGAACGAACATATCCGATGCCGTCCGTATTGTAACCCGTCAATTTGCCGTTGTCATTGACGATGGTGTTCACGGCACCGATGCGCTGCGCCCCTTCATCGACGACGTCCAAATACTTCATGACTTCCACCTTGTGCGGGATCGTTACGTTCACCCCTCGAAATCCCAGTGCTTTGACGGCCTGGATGGCGTCGCCCAAGCCCTGCGGACGAATATGAAGGGGGACGTACGCTCCTGACAAACCCAGGGCGTTAATCGCCGCATCATGCATGGCCGGCGATTTCGAGTGGCCGATCGGATCCCCCATTACGCCAAGGAGCAAATAATCACGCTCGTTCATTGGATTCACTTTCATTTCTCCTCTGCCTCTCCCATGATAGCCGGACGGTTACCATGGGGATATATCACTTATATCAGGGATGGACGCGACAGGACTTTGATTCCTTTAGGTACATGAACCGCTACAAGCGCTCCATGCTCACCGTTGATCTTGATCCAGCCGATTCCCGAGATAAACACGTCTTGACGCGCACCTTTAGGAATACGGATTTCGTGTCTCGTCCATTCCGGAAGCTCTTCAAGCCGTTCCTTGGTCGGCGGGGACAGCAGCTCCCCGGCATGCTCCGCAAATAGCGAATCCGCCCGTTCCAGCTTGGTCCGATGAATGCCGAGCCGGCCGCTGATGAAACAAGTAAAGGATTGATGCTCCCCTTGCAGAAAATCAAAGCGGGCGAAACCGCCGAAGAAGAGGGTCTGCCCTTCGTTCAGCTGGTATACCATCGGCTTCAGCGGATTCTCCGGCATGACCGTCCCCAGATCCTCACGGCTCACGAGTTCGCTGTAGCGCCATGGGTACACAATGCCCGGCGTATCAATAATATACCGGCCGTCATCCAGCGGAATATTGACCATATCGAGCGTCGTTCCGGGATAACGGGAAACGGTCAGCTCCTGGTCCAGATCGCTGTAGTCGCGGATCAGGCGATTGATCAAGCTGGATTTCCCCACGTTCGTGGCGCCGACCACGTAGACGTCCCGGTCGCCCCTGTAATGCGCAACCGTCTCCAGCAGCCGCTCAAAGCCTTGGTTCTTCTTCGCGCTGCAGAGCACGATCTCTTCCGTTCTCAGGCCATGCTCCTTGCACTGCTTCTGCACCCAATTCAGAACCTTGTTCCAATTGGTCACCTTCGGCAGAAGATCGGTTTTGTTAACCGCCAGAATCACCGGATTGTTGCCGACAAACCGCTGCAGCCCTGAAATCAGGCTTCCTTCAAAATCGAAAAGATCCACGATGTGAATGACCAGCGCATTCTTGCCGCCGATCTGTCCGAGCAGCCGTAAAAATTCATCCTGGTCTACGGCGACCGAAGAAGCCTCGTTGTAATTCTTGATACGGAAACAGCGCTGGCAAATCACCGGGTCGCGGTCCCAAGCCTTCTCCGGCAAATAGCCCGGCTTGTCCTGTGCAGCGCTCTGAAGCTGTATGCCGCAGCCGCTGCACTTCTTGATGTCATCTCCGCCTGTAGGCAACGTCATGATTTCGGTTCCTCCTCCATCCATAATCCTTTTTTGCGCAAACGGGTCAAGGCGATGCGTTCCACCCGACGATTGACAAGGCGGGTAAACCATCCTTCATCGTTGATGGCGATTGGCATAACCAGAACCGTATACAAGCCGAGCCGATTCCCGCCGTATACGTCGGTCAGCATCTGGTCGCCGACAACAACCGTTTTCTCCGGAGTAAGCTCCATCATTTTCATCGCTTTGCGAAACGGAGTATTGCTTGGCTTGCGGGCTTCATGCACATACTGGATGTCCAGCGGCGTCGCGAATTTAGATACGCGCTCGAGCTGATTATTCGAGACGATGATGAGCTGGAAACCGATCTCCTTCACTCTTTTGAACCAAACGACCAATTCCGGCGTGGCCAGCGGCGCCTTGGCCCCAACAAGGGTATTGTCCAAATCGGTAATGATTCCACGATACCCCTGCTCATATAATTCCTCCAGGTTAATATCAAAAACCGTGTTGACACGGAGCTTTGGAATTAACATTTCAAACAAATTCGTCACCTCAATTTCATACGAAAAACTATACCATATTCCGGTTCCTTAGTAAAAATAATCACGGCCGGTGCCTTCCTTCTTTCCGGATTGCAATCTTTACCAGCAAAAAGACCACCCGGCAGCCGTCGAAGCGGACCGGGCGGTCTTGAAATGACCGATATCAGAACGTATTCATATCAAGCTATCCTGATATCGCAAGAACAACCACTGATGACGCGGTCTGTCTTCTTGGATTACGTTGATAGACGTTTGTCCGGCACAACGCGGACCTTCTTGACGGACTTCTTCAGCTTCTCGGCATCATGTTGGACCGAGCGCCACTGCTCTTCCTTCACTTCCGCAGGGCTGTAACGGGCAGCCTCGAACTGCTGCAGCAGCGGCCTCAGCTCTGCTTCCAGCTCAGGATGTGCATGTGCCCAGCGGCGAACCGATTCACGGAGGGTTTCATGTTCCTGCCTTACCAATCCCTTGCGCTGCACGGAACGGATCCAGCGTTCCGTCTCGGCAATCACCTTATCCGCTGCCGTCAGCGGCTTGCCTGCCCGAATCCGTGCCCCGGCGAAGCGCAGGCTGATGCGCATTCTCCACAAGATATACAGAATCCACAGCACGATGACAACCACCGCTGCCGTTACTATGACTTTAACCCATCCGGATGATGGATTATCAGAAGTTTGGGCAGGAGTTACCTCGTCCTCGGCCTTCTCTTCCTCTTCGACTTCCTCCTCGATGACGGGCTCAGCCTCGGCGTCGGCCGTTAGAATCGGCATGCTGAATCCCGGAGTCGCTTCGATCGGAACCCAGCCGTACTCGCCGAAGTATACTTCAACCCAGGAATGAGCGTCGGCGTTCGTGACGGTATAGTTATCAGGCTCGATCGAGGTTTGGCCGTTGACCGGAACGTATTCCGAAGCCGTCATCCTGCCGGGGGCGTAACCCTTGACCCAGCGTGCAGGAATATCCAGCGACCGAGTCATCATCACCATGGACGTAGAGAAGTAATCGCAATACCCTTCCATGATTTCAAACAAAAAGGCATCTACGAAATCGTCGCTCTTTTTGAGCGTAAGGTCAGGGGTGTTGGTATAGGTATAGTTGCTCGTTAAATATTGTTGCAAAAGCATGACCTTCTCATACGGCGTGTTACCGTCCGCCGTAATTTCTTCGGCCAGATCCGATACGCGGTCCGGGAAATTTCTCGGCATCTGGACATAAGCTTCGTCGAACGAGCCGGTGTACAGCTCATCATACGTTCTGGCGCTCAGTTCATCGATCGGGATGACGGGAACTTCGGACGTTATGGTATAACTCTTCGGATAGTCCGCATCGCGAACGTCGTCCAGATGCATCTCCGCGCCTTCGTTCACCCAGCTGAGACGGTCCGGATCGATGTCCTCATCCAGGCTATCCAGCTGACGAACGCTGTAGGCCCCGAACAATACCGGATACACCGTGTCGCTCAGCATCGTTACCGATTGTTCCAGCTTTTTGGTAGGTACGGATGTGCCGGCTTCCTCCGGCAAGGGGTCACCGATGTCGACTCCCGTCCCGGATCGACGGCTGCTGGCTCCGTCAGCCCAGCCCGTGCCCGAGTATACGGCTCTGGTTTCGCCGCGCCAATAGCTGCGTTCTTCCGAGGTGATCGACATCACCGGCGAATAATCAAAATTAAAACCGCCGCCAAGATCGTTATCCTCTCTTCCGTAACCGGACATGCTTTCGGACGCCGACTCGATAAGGGTTCCGGTCCCCGATGTGCCGACGCCGGATAACGGCACCCCGTTCCACTCTCTCCAGGCCGTATAAGGATCGGTCAGCGTCGGCTTCACGTGGGGCATGTTCACGCCGGCCACGATAATCAATGAAAAAATGACCAGAATATTGGCAATAATCTTAAACGGATACTTCGATAGATTGACCCATCCTTGAGGAAAGCGTCTACGGAACCGGTTGAAATGGCTGGATACGAGCCAGCCCATTCCGGCCCCGACAACCCAAGCAATCTCATCCCACAGCACGATTTTCGTGAAGGAATCCAAAATGGCAAAACTGATGACGTGGATCCCGACTACCAGAAGCACGCGTCCCTTGGTTTTGGCCCAGCGGGCAAGAAAGAGGAACATGGCCCAAGCAGCGATAGCAAACCATAAATAAGGAAAGAGATACAGGAGTTCCTCGGTCAGGAAACCTTCCGCTCCGAAGACAGGAACCGGATTGCCGGAAGTTTTCAGCAAACTGTATACGCAATACAGGATCAATAGAAACTGGAGCACCACTCGGTAACCCCGCTTGATCGGCAGCAGCGCTTCGGTAACCGCCGTAATGGTTAAAGCCGCGATAACGATCGCGGTCGTTTCCGACAGCCATATCGTTTCCGTGAAGGATACCCACTGCATCCCCATAATCCAGATCCACAGCATCGTTAACGTGCTGAAGAAGGTCGTCGATAGTTTGTCCAGCCATAACTTCATCATGCACCACCTCCCAGCGCAGCCGGAAGCTCGTCGAGGGAAGCAACCGAATAACTTGAGATCCCCCGGGATTGCAGGAGCGAAATCGATTCATCGCGTTTTGTCGTTTCATTGGAAGGAGCGATTTGCAAGAAGCAAGGGTTCATCCCCCTGGTCTCCACCCAGCGCATGATCTCTGAAGCCTCTTTGCCGCTCATCGGGCTGATCAGCAGGAACAAGGCTCCTTTTGGGAAATGGCGATAGGATTTCTCAAGGGACGCAATCAGCTTGCTCTTCCGGTTATAATCCACGTCAACCAGATGCTGAATCATGCGCATCCGTTCCCCGG
Organism: Paenibacillus sp. HGF5; assembly: GCF_000204455.1. NCBI lineage: Bacteria > Bacillati > Bacillota > Bacilli > Caryophanales > Paenibacillaceae > Paenibacillus > Paenibacillus sp. HGF5. The sequence goes on from NZ_AEXS01000083.1 coordinate 7,913, forward strand.
CGTGATCGGCCGGAGCGAACATCTGGGCTTCCTGGGCAGCCGTGAACAGCCCCGTCCCCGCATGCTCCTTGGCCCCGTATTCGATCAGCGAAGCGGCTGCCGATACGGCAAGCTCGAATTGCTGGGCATTGTCGTATCCGTCGGCGGCGCAATCCAGAACGATCATCGTTCGGGGGAAGGACTCATGCTCGAATTCCTTCGATTTCCAAGAGCCGGTCTTCGCCGTTGCATTCCAGTGAATCCGGGAGATCCGGTCTCCATATACATAATCGCGGACGCCGTTAATCTGCGTGGTTTCCCGCCTTGAAGCCGACACCGTGGTTTGCGTCCCGCCCAATCTGGAGTTCCGTATGTTCCGCTGCCACTTCGGAATATAAATGGTTCTCGGCAGAACGCGGAAATCCGTTTGAACCTCGATGCGTCCCTTATGCTCCATCAATCCGAAGATATCTTCGCTTATGCATTCCGTCTTGGAAAAAACATATCGCCCGCGTTCGAGCGGAGGAGTCTGGAATACAAGCTTGCCTGCCCCCCGGAGATTCGGAATGACGCTGTCTTCAAAGGACCAGGAGTCGCCGTTATGCCTCTGCAGCACTTCACGCACGATCATATAGGGCATCGGCAGCAACCCCGGGACATGGACCTCGAGCTTAACGCGCACCTGCTCGCCGGCATGAAGCTGTTCTCCACCGCGCTCCGTTCCCCCAAGGACGACCCGGTGCGCTTTGACGCGATTGACCCCGCCAAAACCCGCGCCGATCAGATAGACCGTCAGAAGGCTGACCATGGAGAAGAGCATGAGCGAGGTTTTCCCTCCCTGGAATAGAACATACAAAAGACACAGGCACCATACCGCCAATACCGCTGCCAGTCTGGACGGCTGCATGCCATTCAAAAATAACGAAACTGCGCGGCGCATGCCTATCTCCCCATCTGAACAGGCACTTTAACCTGACGGAGTATAAACTCAAGCACCGACTCCGGACTCGCATTGTCGAGCCTGGCTTCCGGACGCAGCATGATCCGGTGCGAAAGTACGTAGGGAGCAAGCGTCTTCACGTCATCTGGCAGAACGTAATCCCGCTCTTGCAGGAAGGCATAGGCTTTAACCGCATTCATGAAGGACAGGGTGGCCCGTGGACTTGCGCCCAGCATAACGGAAGGGTGCTCACGGGTCGAGCGGGTGATATTCAGCAGGTAATCGGCAACAGGCTCACCGATGAATACCTCGCGAATCTCGCGCTGAATGGATGAAATTTTATCCATATGCGTCACGGGCTGAAGCTTGTCCGACAGTTGCCCGTCGCGCGAACGGTACATCAGCTGCTTCTCCGTGGCGGCATCAGGGTAACCCAGGCTCAGCTTCAGCATGAACCGGTCCAGCTGCGCTTCCGGAAGCATATAGGTGCCTTCAAAATCAATCGGGTTCTGGGTCGCGCACAGCATGAAAGGATGCGGGAGTTCGTGGGTAGCCCCGTCCACCGTTACGCTGCGCTCCTCCATCACTTCCAGCAGGGCCGACTGCGTTTTGGTTGTGGCCCGGTTGATTTCGTCCGCCAGCAAAATATTGGTCATGACCGGACCTGGCCGGAAGTAAAACATTTCATCTCGAGGGTGGAATACGGAAACGCCTGTTATATCACTCGGGAGGATATCCGGGTTGCATTGAATGCGGCGGTAATCCCCCTGCATGGATTTCGCTAGTGCTTTGATCAGCTGGGTCTTTCCCGTGCCGGGCACATCTTCGATCAGTACATGTCCGCCAGCGAGCAGCGCCGTAAGGAGCAATTGGATCTCAAATTCTTTGCCTAGCAGGCACGACTCCAGATTGGTTCGTACCGAGGTAATGATTTTCATGGATTCTTGGCTTACGGGCATGTATGACTAACCTCCTGTAAGGGAATAAATACTTAATTTAGTACTATTGTACATGATCGAAGTCCCGGAGTACATTCGTAGAGATATTTTGGTTGTTCTCCTTCTTACAGGCCTTTTAGGCAGAAAAAAAAGACCCCGGCATAAAGCCGAGATCTTTTGCTTCTGGATGTTCAAGATGTTATCCCTTCGGGCGAACGAACAGCGCTGCCAGGAAGGAGAAAATGATCGCCGAGGATATCCCCGCGCTGGTTACTTCGAATATCCCCGTCACGACCCCGATCCAGCCGTCCCTCCCCAGCTCCGTCAACGCACCGTGCACAAGCGAGTTGCCAAAGCTCGTGATCGGCACGGAGGCTCCCGCTCCCGCGAATTTCACCAGCGGCTCGTATAATCCGAAGCCGTCCGCGATGGCCCCTGCAACCACCAGCGTACTCATCGTATGCGCCGGCGTCAGTTTAATAACGTCCATCATGATTTGCCCAATGACGCAAATCAATCCGCCAATAATAAACGCCCATAAAAACTGCATCATGTTATCCTCCCATCTCTAAGGCTACGGCGTGAGCGATACACGGAATGCTCTCACCCTGCTGGTAAGAAAGGGGCGACAGCAAGGCGCCGGTAGCAACGACCAGCACTTTTTTCAATTCGCCTTTGCGCATCCGTTTCAAAATATGGCCGTAGGTGACAACCGCCGAGCAGCCGCAGCCGCTGCCCCCTGCATTGACGTATTTCTGTTTTTCCATGTCGTAGATCATTAAGCCGCAATCGGCAAATACCGTGCCGTCCATGATGACATCATTCTGCTGTAGGAGGTCCTTCGCAATGGGAAGCCCGACCGAGGCCAGGTCGCCCGTGACGATCAGATCATAATCCTTTGCCTGCCGGCCCGTGTCCTTAAAGTGCTTCGTGATCGTGTCGGCCGCCGCCGGAGCCATCGCCGCCCCCATGTTGAACGGATCCTTGATACCCAGATCGACCACCTTGCCGATGGTGGCATACGTCACGGCAGGTCCGTCTCCCTTGTCCGAAACGACGGAGCAGCCTGCTCCCGTGATCGTATATTGCGCATAAGGCGGTTTCTGCGATCCGTATTCCGTCGGATACCGGAACTGCTTCTCGACGGTACAGTTATGGCTGGCCGTACCAGCCATGACATACTGGGCTCCACCCGAATCGACGAGCATGGAGGCGACCGCAAGGCTCTCCATCGATGTGGAGCAAGCACCGAACACGCCGATATACGGCACGCCCATCTGTCTGGCGGCAAACGAACTGCTGATGATCTGGTTCATCAAATCCCCGCCCACGAAAAACTGCAGCTGGTCTTCCTTGATGCCCGCCTTTTCGACGGCTTTTCTCGACGCGTCCTCCAGCAGCTTCCGTTCCGCCTTTTCCCATGTTTTTTCGTTGATCTCGATATTGTCGTAGACATAGTCGAAATCGTTAGCCAGCGGACCTTCCCCTTCTTCAGGCCCAACGATCGTTCCCGTGCCGATGATGACGGGTTTGTTCTCGAACTGCCATGTTTGACCGATCACCTTCATGATCGCGTTACCTCCCCTCGATGCCGAAAATAGCGTAAATGATACCGATAATGAACGCAGCCACGGTACCAAATACGATCACGGAGCCCGCCAGCTTAAACATGCTGGCTCCGACCCCGAGGACCAATCCCTCTGCACGATGTTCAAGCGCAGCGGAACACATGGAGTTGGCAAACCCCGTGACCGGCACGGCGCTGCCCGCTCCGGCCCATTGCGCGATTTTGTCATATACGCCGAAGCTCGTCAGAATGACGGAGAGGATGATCAATACGGCGACCGTAGGATTGCTCGCTTCGGTGGTGCTCATATCGAATACGGACATAAAAAAACGCTGAATGCATTGGCCGATCAAACAGATGAGGCCTCCCACCAAAAAAGCGCGCAAGCAATTTTTAAGCACGGCGCGGGGAGGCTCATGCTTTTTGGCAATCGTCTGATATTCCGCCGAGCTCATTGTGGTGATATCAGACTTAGGCTTTTGGTTGGAGCCTGACATTTCAATACACCTCCGCAATTGGTTAAGTATGGAATCCCTTGAACAAACACTGAAAAGCCGCTATGGATATCACTCACATATCATTATGCTTTGAATGATCTCCCTTTATGTTTGGAAAATCATCCTTCTCGCCTAGCATCATGGCTTGTCCGGTCATAGTGACGTCAACGCGAAAATCAGCTTCCAGGAGCATCCTGAAAGCTGAAATTCAAACTCGCTGACTTGATTCGTTTGGAGCCGGGCGTTATACAAGAATGTATTTCAATAAAATGACGAGTAGGATGAACAAGACCATAATGAGCAGAAGTTCTCGGACTTCGGCATGATAGTCGTATCCATCAATCCCATGGCGGTTCATATTCTGCCCCTTCCCGCTGACAACAAACATCCACATGTTTTTCTATATCGTATTCCCGTCCAGGATAGGGGGTGCTTGTTCCAGTTACATTTATATAATGCAGCCTGACGAAGCCGGCTTTGTAGACTTTTCGGATATATGGGGGCATACTAGAAAAGGAAAAACTCTTACATACCTTTTCTAAAGGAGCGATTTCGTCATGAATGAATCAACACTGGAATTATTCCGCACATTAACGGAATTCCCTGCTGCACCGGGCTTTGAGAGGGAACTCCGTTCTTGGGTGAAGGATGCCCTCTCTCCATATACAGATGAGTTCGTGCAGGATCGGCTGGGCAGTTTGTTCGCCGTCCTTCGCGGTAACGATGAAGGTCCGAAAGTCATGGTGGCCGGGCACATGGATGAAGTCGGCTTCATGGTAACCGGCATTACCGAAGCGGGCATGGTTCGTTTCCAGCCGCTCGGCGGCTGGTGGAGCCAAGCCGTGCTTGCCCAGCGCCTGCAGATCATCACGGACAACGGCCCGGTCGTCGGGGTTGTCGGCTCCATTCCTACGCATCTGCTGGATGAAGCGCAGCGAAGCAAACCGGTCGACATCAAAACGATGTATATCGATATCGGCGCCGACAACAAGGCCGAAGCGGAGTCGTTCGGCATTCGTCCCGGCCTGCAAGTCGTTCCGATCTGCGAATTCACGCCGCTCGCCAATCCGAAAAAAATCATGGCCAAGGCATGGGATAACCGCTACGGCGTAGGCCTTGCCATCGAGCTGGTCCAGGCGCTCCATGGCGAGAAGCTTCCCAACACGGTATACGCCGGTGCGACCGTGCAGGAGGAGCTGGGCCTTCGCGGAGCCCGTACTTCGGCAAACCTGATTCAGCCGGATATTTTCTTCGGTCTGGACGCCAGCGCAGCGAACGACATGATGGGCGACAAGAGCCAGTTCGGCCAATTGGGTCAAGGCGCGCTGCTTCGCATCTTCGATCCGACGATGCTGACCCATCGCGGCATGGTCGAGTACGTTCAGGATACGGCAGAGACAAACAAAATCAAATACCAATACTTTGTGTCGCCGGGCGGCACGGACGCTGGCCAAGTGCATTTAAGCGGCATCGGCGTTCCGTCCACCATCATCGGCATTTGCTCCCGATACATCCACACCTCTTCGTCCATCATCCATACGGACGACTACGAGGCAGCCAAAGAGCTTCTGATCAAGCTCGTGAAAGGCTTGGACCGCACGACGCTCCAGACGATACTGGACCGCGCATAAGCCAAACGGGAATGGAAAAGGGTATCCTGCAGGTCTTGAACAGACTGCGGGATACCCTTTTTTCTTTCTGCCTTTACGAAGATAACGTCTCCTTATGCCTGGCGAAGCGAAACGATATGAGCATCGTGACATAAACGATGACAACCAGGGCCGTATTCAGCACAAATATCATGCGAAATCCGATAAGCCCCCCTGCCGCTTGACCCGGAAGCGCCAGCATGGCACCTCCCGCCGCCGTGCCAAACATCATCCCCAGATTTCGCGACAGCGCCAAAATGCTGCTGATCAGTCCGAGGTCTGTTTTGGACGTCCTGCCCATCACCAGGGAATTGTTCGGCGGCGTGATCAAGCCCATGGAACCGCCGAGCAGGACGATAAGCAGGATCAGGAAGAAGATCGGATACGCAGGTGATACAAAGCCCAGCACGATTAGCGCCGCCGTCATGGCCAGCAAGCCGGCAGACAATAACGGGAATGTCCCCAGCTTGTCCGACAAGCTTCCGCTTAAGGGAGAGAATATGATCAGCGACAACGGGTACCCCATCATGATCAGCCCTGCCGTCGCAGGTTCGATGCCCAGCTCGCTGAGCAAAAACACGGGCAGCACAAGCTGCGCGGAGAAAGCGGCCATGTAGGTGATGATGGTAATGAGGATCCCGACGCTAACGCCTGCATCCCGAAACAGATCCAGCTTCATAAACGGAAGATGGCCCTTACCTTTTCGCTCCCAGCGCGAAGACAGGCACCACCCGATGAATGCGATGGCTCCGGCTCCGAACATCATGAACAGCAGCGTAACCTGCCAGGAGCCCCATCCCCACTGAGCCCCCAAATTCACGGCCGTGACCAGTCCGGTCAAGGATATCGCAAAAAAGGCAGCCCCGGGCACGTCCAGCCGGCTCACGCCTTGATCCGGCTCGTCCTTCGGAATGAAACGCTGCGCGAATATCCATGCAACCAGCGAGATCGCTGTTAGCAGCCAAAAGTTGCTCCGCCACGAAAACCATTGAATCAATATGCCGCCAAGGCTCGGACCGATCATGGAGCCCGCAGCCACGAAGGTGCTGATTAAACCCAGCGCTTTGCCGCGTTGTTCCTTCGGAAACACGGAGATGATGAGTGCCATATTCGTGGCTTGATACATGGCCGCTCCGATGCCTTGAAGAATGCGGGAAGATATCAGCCCGTTTAATGAAGGAGACAATGCGCAGCATAGCGCACCGGCCATAAACACGAAATAGCCGATATTGTGGATCCTCCGCCTGCCCAGCATGTCCCCAAGCTTACCCATGACCGGGAGCAGGATGGAGATGACAAGCAAATATGCGGTCACGATCCACTGTGCCGCGGGGATGGCGGAATCAAATGTTCTTGCGATATCTACAAGCGCGATGTTGAACATGCCGGCCGACAGATTGGACAGAAATGCTCCTAAACATATGGTGTATTGAACGATCATCCTTGATTTGCTGTTCATGCAGGACTCACCCGCTTTATTCATGAATTTCGGTGCCGCTCAGAGAAAAAGCTCCCCATGCGGAGAGCTCCACCCTGCTTGAACCTGCGTACCTTGCAAGCTAACCGATGGCCGGCTGCGCCGCCGATTTCGGCCGCACTGGTTCCTCGGCTTTTTTATCCATCCAAATATCGATAAGCCGCGCCACCTCACTAACTTTCCCGAAATAACCCTCGATATTCTCGAGTGTCATGTCATGGGCCGTTTGCGAATACGACGCGCAGGCATCCGACGCAAGCACGATATGATAATCCAGCATGAAGCCGTCCCGGGCCGTCGATTCCACGCACACATTGGTGCTGACCCCCGTCATGATCAAGGTCTCGATCTTCAGCGTCTTTAATACCGAATCCAGCCTAGTATTCACAAATGCGCTGTACCGGTGTTTATTGACAATGATATCGTCCGCCTCGGGCGTGATCTCGTAAAATTCCGCTCCCCAGCTTCCCCTCCGGCACACATGAGCCGAGCGTCCGGAGGACCTGGTCGCCCAAGCCTCGGAATCCGTCGCGCTCTCATGCAGCGTTTGGATGAAGATAATCGGCACATTCAGCTCCCTGGCGGAATGAAGCAGCTTATGCAGCTGCGGCATCATCTCCGCCACCCCGCTAACATCGCAGCCTGCTCTAGGCAATGCCCCCTCCGGATGGCAATAATCGTTTTGCACATCCACCACGATCACCGCCGCTTTGCTTCCCAGCATCAGTTGATTCAAAGATTTCATCGTGACACTCTCCCCTTCAAGCCCGTATATTTGGAATCTTCTTACGCTTACTTCTTGGATTGGTTCACAAACTGCATATCCACCAGGGCATCATAGGTATAATCCCCTTTAAAAATTCCGGTCTCTATCATGACATCCATATCATGCTTCAACGCTTCTTCCGAAATCATCCCGTCCAAGCTCCACAGATTGTCCGCATAGGCACGGTCCAGCGCAGCTTGTATCGCATCCTCGGATAATGTGGGGAATTCGGCTTTCAGATTCTTCTTGGCCAGCTCCTTATCCGACTGGACGACTTCAAGTGCTTCGATGATGGCATCGGTAAAGCTTTGCACGGCTTCCGGATCCTTCTCGATGGTAGACTTCTTCACACTGAGTACCGAATACGAGAAATCCCCGAGATCATGAAATTTGTAAAACGGCTCCTCCCACACGTTCTTCGAAATTCCGTCGCTGATTTGCGGTTCGGCTCCATTGGCGATATCGGCTGCGCCCTGTTGAACCATCGTCACCACCGTGGAGCCGTCGGCCGGCTCCAGCAGCTGCACATCCTTCTCCGGATCGAGCCCCAGCTGAATCAGAAGATAGCGGGTTAAGAGATTCGGTGTCCCTCCATGGCGGCCGGCGTTAATCTTTTTCCCTTGCAAAAATGCCTTCAGGTCTTCGGGGGAATCGCTCGCAGGCGCGGTGCCTTTCTTAGCCATTAAATACACGTTCGCCCGATTGACGACATTGACGACCGAGATGATCGGGTCGGAATTGTTGTTGTTGGCCAAGGCATTGGACTCCGTCCCGCCGATAACGCCCCAGGCATCACCGCTGACCACGGCGGTTACGTGCGCTCCCCCTGCCGCTTGGATAACCTCGACGTCCAGCCCTCTTTTCTCGAAATAGCCCTCGCGCTGTGCGACGTACAGGGGAAGATAGCCCGTGGAGTGGAGCGGCTCGGCGATCACGATTTTCTTGAGCTTCCCGTCGCCGGATGCGGAGACGGTGCTGCCGTTGCTTTTCTCGTTGCCGCAGGCGCCAAGCAGGGCGGTGACCATGACCAGTGCGAACAGCAGTGAACGTTTCCTCATTTTTTTGTTCATATGAATTCCCCTTTTTAATAGAAATAGTTCGTTTTTGGTGGATGTGTCTAGTGCTATTGCTTGGTCAAGCCCTTGGATAACCACTTCTCCAGGACGACGACGCCCCAGTACATCACCATAGACAGCAGCGACAGGACGACGACGCCCACCCACACGAGGTTGATATCCAATATCGTTCCTGCATACATAATCATCCGGCCGACGCCCTGGCTTGAGGCGATGAACTCGCCCACGATGGCACCTGCCAGCGCAAGGGCGATATTAATCCGTAAACTGCTGATGATCCAGGGCATGGACCACGGTACAACGACCTTGGTAAAGACCTGATGCCGCTTGGCGCCCAGGGAGTACATCAGCTTTTCCATATCCGGGTCCACGCTCTTCACGCCGCTGTATGCCGACAGGGCCGACACGACAACCGTCATGGAGAACGCCAGAGCCACCTTCGAGAAGAATCCGATTCCGAGCAGAATGACGAGTACGGGCGCTAAGGCGAGTTTGGGCAATGCATTCAGTATGATTAGGTACGGCTCGCTGATCCCTGCATACGATTTCGACCACCAGAATGATAGTCCGAGCAGTGCACCGAGGAAGGTGCCGAACACAAACCCGAGTATGGTTGAGCCGGACGTGTACGTAATATCCCTTAACAAGGTCCCCTCGGTGATTTGGGTCCAGGTTGTGCGAAGGATCGCGCTGGGGCTGCTCCAATAATAGGAGTCCAGCAGGCCGATTCGCGTGAACACTTCCCATACCAGAAAAACAAGCACGGCTACAGCGGCCCTTCCCCAAACGATCCGTTGGCTCCTGCGGCGCTCCAGTCCCTCTTCATCCAATATGTACGGCACTACCTCCGGCCGTTTGGACGAACCCGCGGCAGAATCCGAGGGTGTCACGGCATGTACGATAAAAGCCTCTTTGCGTGCAGTTTCCATCAGGCTCACTCTCCTTTCGTTCTCGCTTTACGATATTTGCTCTTCCTCATGCCCAGCCGACAGCAGGTCCATGAGATGATGCTTCAGCTCCATGAATGCCGGCGACGTCATGTCTTCCGTTTTGCGCGGACGCTCCATCGTCACGGTGATTTTGGACTTGATCCGGCCGGGCCTGGACGAGAACACGTAGATGTCATCCGACAGGTAAATCGCTTCATCGATGTCGTGGGTGACAAACAGCACCGTTTTGCCAAAGTCCTCCCAGATCTGCAGCAGCCAGTTCTGCATGGTCAACCGGGTCTGTGCATCAAGCGCACCGAACGGCTCGTCCAGCAAAATGATGTCCCTGTCGTAGAGCAGCGTCCGCAGCAGCGCGGCACGCTGTTTCATCCCTCCCGAGAGTTCCTTCGGATAATGCTTGTCAAAGCCCTTCAGACCGTATTTTTCCATCAAGGGCAGCGCCCTCTCCACGGCTTCCTTGTAGGGAACTCCCCGAACCTCCATGCCCAGAATGATGTTATCGAGGATGGTGCGCCATGGCAGAAGCATGTCCTTTTGCAGCATATAGCCCACATAACCGGTCGTTCCGACGATATCCTTTCCGTCGGCCATCACTTTGCCCGTGGAAGGAGGCATCAGGCCGGCGATAATGTTGAACAGGGTGGATTTGCCGCAACCGCTGGGACCGATTATGCTGACAAAACGCCCCTCCTCGATCGCCAGACTCGTCTCCCGCATGGCCGGAATCTCTTCCCCGTTTCTGCGAAACCATTTGCTGACGCCCGAAATTTCGATTTTGTGAGTCATGGCCCTTCCTCCTCTTCTTTGAGTTTCATGTTCTTTTCAGTAACAACACACATTTATTTTCAAAAGCGGATGTAACAAAAAATCGCCAGTCCAGCCCCAAGCCGCACACCAACGTGTACCTTGGTACCAAACTGACGATCGGCCCGCTCTCTACCCGAGTTCCGGCATGTCGTTCAGATATGTTTCTATCTCCTTCTCCAAGAATACGATGGTACCGGAAAACTCGGTCTCTGCATCATAATCTTTAAGAATGGAGATGATTTTAAACGGAAACTTCTCTTCCAGGCTGGTTTTAATCTCCTGCTTGAACACCTGGAATAAAAGGTGGTCCAACTGCCGGGTAGAGAGGGGGTAATTCTCATCCAGCAGTTTTAGGACGGGGACTCTACTATTCCTCGACACAATGATGATTTTGTTGCCAACGAAATCGACTTTTTGCTGCTTTACACCCACGTTAAATATTTTCTTATTTATCGCGTTGTAAACCCTCAAAAGATCCTGTTTGAGTTCGCCTGCTGTCATCATGGCTCAACATCCCTTTGTGTAAATTATTATTACATTGACTGGGGTAGGTATAGGGTGTTTATCGAGTTCGTTGTGTCCTTGGGTTTAATTATAGGCAAACACAGAGGATTGTCAATACATTTACGTTAAAAAAGTTAACAATATTTAGTTTTATGTTAATTTATATTACATATATATAACACTAAAACCTGTGTTATACCGTTCGTGCGCAATCTCTTTTTCACACCTTTACACTTGCTTGACCGGAACAAAAGCCCCATCTTCCCATCTTCACGTTCCGTTCATTTGTCTATCTCCGGTTAAATACCCGTTCCAGGAACAAGACACCCTCCCGCTTCTGGTACTCACTGACTTCATGGCCGGAGAACGGATAATCCCTGATTTCTTTTGCCGCCTCAATCCGGTTGTAAGCCGCATAGATAGTCTCGGGCATGCAAACCGTATCCTTCCATCCGACGGACACCATGATCGGGGCCTGGATTCTCGGCGCGAGATTCAGCATGTCAAAATGCGCGAGATGTGCCAAAATCTGATCCAGCTGCTCCGGGTACCGCTTTATGTATTGGGCGATTTCGTTCAGCGAGCTGACCGAATACAAAATGCCGTAATCCATCCTGCACATGTTGGGAATGTCGGCTACGATGGCCGCAACCTTGGGATTCAGCGCCCCTGCCAGCATCGACAGGCCGCCGCCCTGGCTCCCGCCCACCACGGCGATTTTTGCAGGGTCTACTCCCGGCTGCCGTGATGCCGCATCCACGGCTCTCACGGCATCCATGGCAATGGCCATGTAATAGGAGCGATGGATATCCGTAATCCCCTGCGACACCCAGCCTTTAACCACGCCGCTGTCCAGCGGCAGCAAATTCCCCGTCTCCCCGCCCTGACCCCTGACGTCAACGGCAAATACCGAATACCCCAGCATCAGCCAATGAGCATACCGTTCAGGAAATCCGCGGTCTCCGGTATAACCCGGGAAGGTTACGATACACGGCCTAGTCTCTGCTTTCGATGAATGATTAGCCGGCGCTATATACCAAGCGTTGATAGGAGTATCATCATATCCATGATAGGTTACCCGAGATACCTCCATATGGGGATATGGCGTAATTTCCGGTTTACTAACCATGCGAAGCGGTCTGTCCCCATGCGACTTTAGCGCCCCCTCCCAAAAAACATTCAAAGCCTGCTCGTCGATCGTTGGTTCCGGACGCAAGTTGCCAAGCTCTTTCTTACGCTGCTCAATAGTATTCATTCTGTGTTAAATCTCCTTTTCGCGTGTAAAGTGAAAGTTCATCGACATGGTTATTTCGGCATAACGTGCTTCATCCCCTTCGAAACGGCAGGAATTCATGCCGGTTTATTACAAAATCCTCTCAAAATAACGAATCAACTGCGGCCACCATCGTTATCTTTCTTCAAAAAAATAAAAAGCGATCATAGATTTATAGAGTCGAACATATCATAATAGAAACTATGAAATGCCAAACGGGTTGATATAAACAAGCACCCGCTTCTAGCAATACGACATCATATAGCGAATGGAGACGATGAATATGCTGCAAGGTTTAACAGGCGCAGGGCTCGGAAAACTTGAAAGCGATTTACAGTTTATCGAGCTTGCGGCCAAATATGAATTCCAATGCGTCGATATCGATGCCAAAGGTCTTGTGGACCGGCTTGGCGCGGAAGCGGCTGCCGAAATGCTGCAATCCCGCCAACTGGAAATCGGGGCGATCGGTCTCCCGGTGGACTGGAGAGGGTCGAACGAGCAGTTCCTAAGCGGACTCGAGAAGCTGCCGGCCGCCGCGGCCGCCGCCAAGGCGCTTGGCTGCACTCGCTGCTGTACATACATTCTTCCTTCCACGGACGCGCCTGCAGCCCATTTCATGGCGCTGGCCACTTCCAGGCTGCGGGCCTGCGCCAGCATTCTGGGAGCATACGGAATCCGATTGGGCCTGGAGTTCGTCGGTCCGCACCATCTGCGCACCCAATGGAAGAACCCGTTCATATGGACGGTACAAGAGACGTTGGATTGGATCGATGCCATCGGGGAGCCGAATGTCGGGCTGCTGTATGATGCCTATCACTGGTACACCAACGAGATGACAACCGACGATATCCGGCAGCTGCGCGCAGACCAGATTGTTCATGTCCACATCAACGATGCCAAGGACATTCCAATTCGGGACGTACTCGATAATGACCGCCTTTACCCGGGTGAGGGCGTGATTGATTTGCCAGGCTTCCTTCAGGCCCTGAACGATATCGGCTATAAGGGCCCGGTAACGCAAGAAATTTTGACGCCTTCCACACCGACGGGTACTCCAGAGGAGCTGGCTGCCAAATCGCGCCAAGCCTTCAACAGCGTATTCGGCGCTGCAGGTCTGTAATATTTAGTTTGCACTCGGTGCCACGCACATATCGGAATGATTCCTCTAATACAGGGTACACTGAAAGGGTACGTTAAGTACCTTTTCGGGAGGTCTTTAGCATGAACGGGTTTGAGAAAGAAAAACGAGCGGAGTCTACGGATTTGTCTACCGTCGAGTCCCAACGGAACGATCTGGTGGCAGAGGAATTTCCCGAGGGACCCTACGGTTCCGATCTTCGCAGCGATTCCCTCGGCAAGAGCACGCCTTGGCGCAAGGATCAGCGGCCTCCGAATCGGTTCGATTATGAGGATCGCCAGCTGCACATGGGCATCGAGCGGGAGTATCCCGGCGAAGACGAGAGCATGCAAGCAGATCCGGGACAAAAGAAACCGGAGTAGGAGTTTATAACCAACCGTCATTCTTTGGACAAGACGGTTGGTTTTTGTCGTAACAAGGCTTGTATTCACCCGCACCGGAAGCATAATGGCCTATAAAAATACATAAAATGGCATGTAAAAAAACGCGGATCTAACACAGGAAGAAACACCTTTGGCTGGGGTGTTAAAAGACATGAGGGAGCGGGGAGTATACCATGCCCATTATGAAAAAGAAGAATGAATTCGTGATTTATGTCGTCTCGTTATCCAACATCAAGCGCTACATGTCCATCGAATTTATCGGCGGTTCTTGCGGGTATATCATCGCTCAAAGAGCGCTTCAATCCGATCTGCTCGGCATGATCGGCAGCATCATCGCCCCGATGGCGATCCGCCGCGTGCTGCAATGGCAGCAGCTCAAATCCGAGCGTCATGCGCACCTGGATCTGCGTTCACTCTTCAAGCAGAGCGCGCCGAACCCTACATAACACCGTGCATCATGATAGTATTGACTGAGCACACCTAATTTCCGAAACCCCTAGCCGAACATCGTTTTTTCTAACCCGAAACAACTAAGATAAAGCCACTTCCATCATGTGGAAGTGGCTTCATCTTTCTTTATATAGACAATCCTCTTCAATCCTTTTGATGTGAAAACAGCCACTTCTTATCGTTTCTGCTTATAAAACTCATGATACAGCTTCATCAGTGCCCGCTTCTCAATGCGCGACACGTAGCTGCGCGAAATTCCCAGTTCTTTGGCGATTTCCCGCTGCGTCCGTTCTTCTCCCCCGGCTTCCAATCCAAACCGTCCTATGACAACTTCCTTCTCGCGGTCGTCCAATATGTCCAGATTTCGATAAATTTTGCTCTTTTCGATTTTCAGCTGCACGGCATCCACAATGTCATCCGCTTCCGTCCCGAGGATATCTATTAGAGTAATCTCATTCCCCTCTTTGTCCGTTCCGATCGGATCATGCAGGGATACGTCCTTGCGCGTTTTCTTAAGCGAACGCAAGTGCATCAATATTTCGTTTTCTATACAACGGGCAGCAAAAGTCGCCAGCTTCGTCCCCTTGTTGGGCCGAAAGCTTTCAATGGCTTTGATCAGACCGATGGTGCCGATGGATATGAGATCTTCCAGATCCTCGCCGGTGTTATCGAACTTTTTGACGATGTGCGCGACCAGCCGAAGATTATGCTCAATCAGTTTATTCCGCGACTGAGGATCGCCTTCGGCCATTCGCTGCAGATGTTTAGCTTCCTCCTCCTCGGTCAGAGGCTGGGGAAACGCGTTGTTTTTCACATACGAAACGAGCAGGGTCAACTCTTTAATGAACAAAGCAATTGCGGTAAACAATCCAGGCACTTTAGGACACCTCCTGCGAAGTTACAATGCAACCGGCCCTTATCGCGCTCGGTTTCTCGGTCTTCTCATTGTATGTAGGCAGCGGCCCAGAAGTGCCTGTACGGGGGAAACTGATGCGTAAAAACGTTAAATGCGCTATCCCTTTCCCGTAAATTTCAACGCCATTTGCACTCCTGGGCCAATCGAGTTTCTGCGGATCTAATGGATCCGGCTGACAAACATAAACGATCCGAAACACGAAAATCCAGAGGTACGCCCCATATCAATATAACATGATATAAATATAAAGGCCTGTAAAATTCACATCTTGAAACCAAAGAGATCCCACTTCAATGCTAAGCAAACGACCCAAAGAACCACCATCAACTCGTGCAGTACAACAAAATAATATAATAGCATAAAATTTATTAAATATAATATATTGACATTAAATTGGTATGTAATTATATTGAATGTAAGCGTTTTATATATGGGCATGACAGCAACGATCGACACCCGGAACTATGGAAGGGAGAAGAGCTAACATGTTTACGTTGGACTATTTTGCTGTTTTGCATGATTTGCACCGCACGGTATCCGAAGGCACCCCGGATGATCCGAAACTTGGGCATATGTTCAGGAGCATGCTGGACAACACGCTGGGATCGACCATCCGAAGACAGCCAGACGGCACTACCTTTGTTATTACCGGCGATATTCCGGCCATGTGGCTGAGGGATTCGGCGGCGCAAATCCGGCCGTTCCTCGTTCCGGCAGGCCAAGACCCCAGACTGGCCGATCTGATCGAAGGGCTCGTACGGAGGCAGTCGGCATTCATCCTGCTGGATCCGTACGCCAACGCGTTTAATGATTCGCCTTCCGGTCAAGGCCATCAGAACGATCGCACCGCCATGAACCCCTGGCTTTGGGAGCGCAAATATGAGGTCGATTCATTGTGTTACCCCCTCCAGCTTGCTTACCTGTTGTGGAAAGAAACCGGCAGAACCTCTCACCTCGATCACACATTCCATTCAGCTGCCAAGGCGATTCTTGCCCTCTGGCGAACCGAACAGCATCATGAATCGAAATCGCCGTATTACTTCGAACGCTTTAACTGTCCTCCAAGCGACACGCTGCCCCGCGGCGGTAAAGGCACGGAAGTGGCTTATACCGGAATGACCTGGTCCGGCTTCCGTCCGAGCGACGACGCCTGCGCCTATGGTTATCTGATTCCGTCGAATATGTTCGCCGTCGTCGTGCTCGGTTATCTGGCGGAAATTTGCCGAGACGTCCTGCGAGATCCCGAGATGGAGGCGGAAGCGGCGAAACTGGCGGATGAAATCCGGCATGGCATCGAGATGTACGGGGTGCTCGACCATCCCGAATACGGAAGAATTTACGCCTATGAGACGGACGGAATGGGAAACCACCTGCTTATGGATGACGCTAACGTCCCAAGCCTGCTGTCCATCCCCTATTTGGGTTATGCAAGCGCCGATGACCCGGTCTATCAAAATACCCGCAGGTTCGTGCTGAGCCATGCCAATCCGTATTATTACCAAGGCACCGCCGCCGCCGGCATCGGGAGCCCCCATACGCCGGACCGGTATATATGGCCGATAGCGCTGGCTATTCAGGGCTTGACGACCACCGATCAAGAGGAGAAGCTTCGTCTGCTTCGGTTAATGGCGGATACCGATGCCGGCACCGGCATGATGCATGAAGGATTTCTGGTCGACGACCCTGCCCGTTATACCCGCCCATGGTTTTCTTGGGCAAATATGATGTTCTGCGAGCTGATCATGGACTATAACGGCATTCGGGTCAAAGCGAATGAACGCCTAGGAGGTCATCGGGATCATCATGGGAACCAATAGAAAGCTACGCGGCTGGGTCATCGGCTATCTGTTCATTTTGCCGTCCATTATCGGCTTCAGTGTTTTTGTCGGATATCCCCTGCTTTCGTCCATGTATTATGCCTTGACGGAATGGAGCGGGTACGACACCCCCCGTTTTATCGGCTTCGAGAACTTTAGATACCTGTTCACGGAGGATCCGGCTTTCTGGCCATCGATCCGCGCGACGTTTTATTTCGTAATCCTGAGTGTTCCGTTATCGCTGATCCTAGGTTTGTTGTTGGCGATGATGCTGAACAAAAACCTGACCGGCATCAAATGGTTTCGCACCATCTTTTATCTTCCGGTCGTCGTTCCCTCCATCGCTACGCTCACGTTGTGGCAGTTCATATATGAGCCGCAATACGGGCTGGCGAATTCCCTGCTAAGGGAGTTCGGGCTGGCGCCGGGCACATGGCTGACGAGCGAAACGACAGCGCTTCCATCGATCGTGTTGATCGGTTTATGGCAGGTCGGTTCCAGCGTCATCATCTTTCTGAGCGGGCTGCAGTCCGTTCCGCAGGACATGTATGAAGCCGCCGAAGTCGACGGCGCCTCCCGATGGCGAATGTCGATCAATATTACGCTTCCGATGATCACGCCCATCCTGTTTCTGCAGCTTATACTCGGCATCATCGGCGCATTCCAGGCGTTTAACCAGGTTCAGGTGCTGACCGGAGGCGGACCGAATTTCTCCACTTCCTTGCTGAATTATAAAATCTATACCGATGCCTTCAACGGAAGAATGTTTGGTTATGCCATCGCGGAGGTATGGGTTCTCTTCGTTATCATCATGATTTTTACCGTGATTTCTTACCGGTACTCCAACCGGTTCGTTTATTACGAAAGCGACAAATAAGGGGGTAAGAAGCGATGCAAGCGGAAGTACGGCCGGAACTAAGAGGAAACCTGAATCCAGCGGACATACGCGTGAAGCGGAGAGCAAGATTCAATTGGATTGACGCCTTTCGATTTATCATCCTGGCCATCGGCGCCATAGCGATGCTGTTCCCCCTCTTCTGGATGGTCACCATTGCGCTGAAGAGCAACAATGACGTGTTCAAAATTCCGCCTGAATGGTTTCCGCGGGAATTTCATTGGTCCAATTTTGTGACCGGAACGAAGGAAATCAACTTTTGGCAAACATTCGGGAACTCCCTGTTCATTGCCATCACCTGCACGATCGGGCAGATTATCAGCTCGGTGCTGGTCGGGTACGGGCTCGCACGGCTGAAGTTCCCGGGCCGGAAGCTGTGGTTCTCGCTATTTATAGGAAGCCTCATGCTTCCCGGATTCGTAGGCATGATTCCCATGTTTAATCTGTACACCAGCATCGGATGGTACGATTCGTGGCTGCCTATCATCGTGCCCGCTTTTTTTGGAAACGCCACGTTCTCGTTCCTGTTCGTCCAGTATTTAAGAACGATTTCCGTTTCGTTTGACGAGGCGGCCAAAATCGACGGGGCTTCGGACCTTTATGTGCTGCTTAAAGTATTGGTGCCCATGTCGATGCCGGTGATCATGACCATGGTGATCTTTGCGTTCCAAGGCGCATGGAATCAATATTTGGAACCCCTGCTCTATATTATCGACCCAAGCAAATGGACGCTGTCTCTGGCAATGGCTACCTATACAGGCACCTATGCGACCGCCTGGAATTTGTTCATGGCCGCGGATCTGATTTATATCCTGCCGATGCTGCTGCTCTTCTTCTTTGGCCAGAAATTTTTTATGCAGGGGCTCGGCTCCATGAATTCCGCAGGCTTGAAGTAAGTCGTCCTCACGGATGGGAGGTGATGCAGACCGGGTTGGCTCCAAGCGATAACAGGTGATGTTCAGTTCATTAAATTTACCTTTGGGGAGGTCTTTCAATGAGACAGGGTGCAAAAGGGTGGGCCAGCGCAATCATCGCTTTATTGTTCTTCTCAAGTCTGCTGGCCGCATGCGGCGGGAACGGCGGCGGAGGCTCCGGTTCGGCAGACTCCGGGAACGCGCCGTCCGGACAGGATAACGCGGGATCCAGCAAACCCGTCGAAGTCACGATGATTACTTGGGAGTCGGCGGCCATGAACGAAAAAATCATGGCATCCATGAAAAAATTCGAAGAGGAAAACCCCGACATCAAAGTAAAACTCATCCCTACGCCATTGGATAATTACGGCGTCAAGATCAACGGAATGATCACAGCCAAGAAAGCGCCGGACATCTTCATGACCGGCAACGACATGCTGCTCGATAATGCCGGCAAGGGACTTCTCTACGACTGGACGGAGCTTGCCACCCAGGACAAAGCGTTCATGGAGGGCTTTTACGAAGGCGTGGTGGACAGCTGGTACTATGAGGGCAAATTGGTTGGCTTACCGGGTCTCTTGAACACGTACGGCATTTTTTACAATAAAAAGTCCTTCCAGGAGGCAGGCCTTCCGGAACCGAAAATCGGCTGGACCTATGACGAATTTTTTGCGGCGATGGAGAAGCTTTCGAGCAATCAAGGCGGCGTGCAGCAATTCGGTTATTATGCCCCCCTTGATCCCTTCCACGTCTCACTCTATTCGGTTTCCGCGGGCGGCGCTCCCTTTGCCGACGCCATAATCAACCCGACGAAGGTCGAAATCAGCGACCCGTTCAGGGAAGGCGTCGAAAAGTATAAGTCCGCGATTGCAAACGGCTACATGAATCCCCCTACCTTTGATTTAACGAATGCCATGAGCTCGTTCAAACAAGGCAAAGTTCCGATGACCCTGCAAGGACAGTGGGTAGCGGACGATCTGATCCGCACGGCTCCCAAGGAATTGGAATGGGGCTACGCGCCGATGCCGGTGGTGAACAGCCAGACCGAAATTTATGACGCCGTAGGCTGGTCCAGCCCTGCAACGCTCAAAAATCCGGAAGCGGTATGGAAAGTGCTCAAGTACCTGGACTCCAAAATGTATGAAGAGGTCCTCCCATCGACCCCGGTCGCTCCTGCGGCTTATCAAGCATCTTCCGCAGCTTATTACGATGCGCTGAAAGCGGCGGGCCATCCGGAAGTGGGCGAAGGCCTCGACCATATTCTGAAATCCCCGAATACGCAGCCGGTTCGTTTCCTGTCGACGTGGGCGGGCAAAGCGTACCCGTTCATAGAGGCCTCTTGGAAAAACATACTGATGGGCAAAGCGCCGATCACCGAACTGGATGTGATGGCTGAAAAAATCAATAACGTGATAACCACCGGCAAATAGCCGGGAAACGTTAACCACTCATGAAGCCGATCTCGATTCTGCCCGGATCGGCTTCGAATTGAAAATGAAGGAGGAATATTTATGTCACGAAGATCAGGCAAATGGTTCAGGTTATTGTCGGTGCCTCTGGTTCTCGCATTCTTGCTTGGCTCCATGCCGGGGATCGGATCATCCAAAGCCTATGCCTATACCGCATCGGATGGGGATACGGCGATGAAAGCTTATAACGAAACATTCTGGGACCCTAACGCCAAGATGTTCTGGAAGGACACCAAACGCGACAAGCACCAGGACTTCTGGGTGGAGGCAGAGCTGTGGGAATTGGTCATGGATGCGTACCAGCATACCTCCGACCCTGCTTTGAAGGCTGAACTCAAAACGCAGATCGACGATGTTTATGACGGCACCGTAGCCAAGTACGGCGAAGACTGGACGAATAATCCGTTCAATGACGATATCTTGTGGTGGGCGATGGGCAGCGCCAGAGCCTACCAAATCACCGGGAACCCAAGATACTTGGAAGCAGCGAGGTTTCATTTCGATTTCGTGTACGATACGCAGTGGGACGAAGAGTTCGCAAGCGGCGGCATTTGGTGGCTGAACAGCGACCACAACACCAAGAACGCATGCATCAATTTCCCGGCGGCTCAAGCAGCATTGTATCTTTACGATATTACGAAGGATGAGCATTATCTAAACGCGGCAACCCAAATATTCAGATGGGGCAAAACGATGCTGACGGACGGAAACGGAAAAGTATTCGACCGGATCGAGCTCGAACGCGGTGCGGTTCCGGACGCCACTCACTACAACCAGGGTACATACATCGGAGCGGCCGTCGGATTGTATAAAGCGACCGGAAATCCGGTTTACCTCGACGATGCGGTCAAAGCCGCAGAGTTTACCAAGAGCCGTCTGGTGGATGCAAACGGCGTGTTGAACTATGAAGGTCCCAACGGGGATCTGAAGGGTGGCAAAACGATCCTGATGCGCAATTTGGCCCACCTGCAAAAAGCACTCGATGAGACCGGGCAGCACCCGGAGTTCAGCGCTGAATTCGACGAATGGCTTGCATTCAATGTCGAAATGGCCTGGAGCCACCGCAATCCGGAACAGATCGTGGATGGAAACTGGACGGGACAGCTGCTGTCCGGAACCTATGAGTCCTGGTCCTCGGCTGCTGCCGTTCAAGCTCTGAACGTCATCAAGCCGATGGAAGCAGATTTTCATTATGGCGTTAAGAACCCATTCGATAAAATCGAAGCGGAACGCTATAATATCGGTTCCGGTTTCGTGCTGGAGGGTGCGTTTGAAGGCACGCTCCAACTGGGAGGAATTCAGCACGGCTCTTATGCCGCATACAAAAATGTGGATTTCGGATCTGAAGGGGCGATCGGCTTTATTGCCAGGGCGTCCAGCGGAACGGGCGGAGGCCATATCGAGATCCGGCTCGACTCCAAGGACGGCCCCAAGGTTGGGACCTTGAACGTAGAGGGAACGGGCGGCTGGAATAACTATATCGATGCCGTTACCCTCCTTAAGGACGACCAGGGATCGCCGAGCTCCATTACCGGCGTCCATGATGTGTATCTTGTCTTCAGCAAAACGAATGACGATTATTTGTTCAATTTGAACTGGATTAAATTCACGACGACCGATCCGACCGAAACCGATGCCTATGCCAAGCTTAAAGCTGGAAATTACGACAGCAGCGAAGGTCTCAGCAAACATGCCGAGCTTGGGTACTTAGACGGTATCCATCACAATGCTTATGCGGCTTATGATGGAATCGACTTTGGATCGGGCGCGGCAGGCGTGACCGTCCATGTGGCGAGCGGCAATCAGGGCGGAACGATCGAAGTCAGGTTGGACAGTCTGGATGGGCCTACCGCAGGCGTCATCCCCGTTCCGGCGCTCGGAAGCTGGGATCGTTGGGTCGATATTATGGCGAATATCGATGACACCCTGGCCGTGGGGGTCCACGATGTATACCTGGTTTTCAAGGGAGCGAACGGCAGCGACTATCCCCTTAATCTGGAGTGGTTCACCTTTACAACCATGAAAGGAAAAGCCAGGGATGCTTACGGCAAGCTGGAGGCCGAAAACTATACGAACGGAGTAGGCTTCGGCAATGAAACCGGAGGCGGAGAAACCTACCTGGCCGGCATGTTTGGACCGAATAATCCTTATGCCATGTACAATTACATCGATTTCGGCAGCGAAAGCCCAACCCAATTCCATGTCAATGCGGCCAGCGACACTAACGGCGGGACAATCGAGGTCCGACTGGACAGCCTTAACGGTCCGGTTATTGCTGCCGGAACCGTCTCGGGAACCGGAGGCTGGCAAAATTTCAAGGTTTTCTCGACGGACGTAACGACTCCCGTAACGGGAAAACACATCGTATTCATGTCTTTTAAAGGCGGAGACTGGTTATACAACTTCGATAAATTCACCTTTGGCGACCCAGCTGTATTCACGGAGCCTGCCCCTCCTACGATACCCGAAGAGGACGATGTTGCTCCGGGCGAGGTAGAGAACGTGCAGGTGAAGCGCGGAGAAGGCAGTGTGACGCTGTATTGGGACGGTCCTTACGATATCGATGCTCAAAAAGTGCAAATTACGCTGCGGAGCGATGGGCAGCAGGTCGGAGACGTCCTCGAGGTCAATCGCGGAATTCAAACAGCGGTGATACAAGGAATCGAAGCTGGCAAGGATTATTCGCTTTTCATCCGGTCCAAGGATCTGTCCGGCAATGTTTCGCAAGGGATCACCCTTGAGGTAACCGACTCTCCGGCCTTCTCTCTATCTGTGAACGGCAAGAGCTTGAAAGACGGCGATTCCATGGAGGATTACACGCCCCTCAGCTTCAAAATTCTGGACTCTTCCATCCGTTTTGCCGAGATCACCATCGACGGAAAGGCATACACCATCGATCCGGTGACCATGGATCCAATCGACATTGATTTGGCCGGCAACTTGGGCGATAAAACCGCCACGATTACGACCGAGGACCGATCAGGAAACAAGCTTCAGAAAAACCTCCGGTTCCGGGTCATCACCAGCGTGAATTCCATGAAACAATTAGTCGAGCGATTCACGGATTCAGGCGATGTACGCGGTCCACTCGTTCCCCAGCTGAGCAATGCCCTTAACCAGGTCCAGCATCATCTGGATAAGGGAAGACGCGATCAGGCCGTGAAACATATGCAGAATTTCACCAAGCACCTGAATAAAGAGGCTATGGGCCGCAACGTCAACGAGCAAGCCAAGGCGATATTGAATACGGATGCCAACTTCCTGATCCATGATTGGCAGGATGACCTGGAGTAAACCGGAAGCGCCTTAGCCCCCTGATGACATGTAAAAAAGATGACTCCCGGTCACTCGGGAGTCATCTTTTTCGGCTTTTATCTCCTGTGTGTGCGCCACTCTTCCAAGTTCAGACCTCAATCAATGCAAGATCGAACTCTATTTCTGGTGCTGATCAGCGGCCAGCAAGGAAAATCTTCAATTCTCCGGGCTGCTTAACCGTTCGGACAACCAATCGTACGAATGACGGCCGCTAATTTCGTGCGCTCCAGGAAACAGGTCGGCTTGAAGTCTATCCTCCGCGCCGGCACGCCGATAGGTTTCCCTGAGCTGTTCAACCGCCGAGTTAAAACCCGCAGCCGGAAATATCCGATCATCGGCTCCCGACTCCAGATACAAGGGTCTGGGAGCGATCAGCCCTATCCATTCCGGCAGCTCGGCATGGTTCAGGATACCCGGAATGTAATTGCATATACAGTGCTGCATCGCCATAATGCTGTCCTTGAAGGTGTTGGGATAACCGGCAAGCACCGCAGCCCGGATCCGTTCATCCAGCGCCGCGCACAGGAACGAGATCAGGCCGCCTCCCGAAAAACCCATGATGCCGATTCCGCCAGGCTGGACTTCGGGACGCTCGGCCAGATAGTCCAGTGCCCTTAGCGTTTCGGCTGCGCGGAGACCGGCGAGCGTCTTGCCATGCATCAGCAGCTGGGTGGACAGCCGGTGGCAGGAGTTCGCGGCTTCCGGGTTCCGTGCAAGATCGGCGGCTAGGCGGCGATCTCCAAAACCGGCCACATCCGGAGCGATCACCACCATGCCTCGCCGCACCAACTGAACCGCGAAATGCCGATGTATACCTGGCGGATCCGGATCGCTGGATCCGTCCTGCTTCAGCCCTACAATCTCCCGGCTTCCATAGCCATGGCCATGAACGGCGACGGCTGCGGGCATCGGCTTCCGCTGATCTTCCGGGATTAGGATATAAGCCGCAAAGGATACGCCCGGTACGGCTGATAATTCTACCCTTTCGCGAATATAACCGTCGCATGATTCCCGTTCGAGCAGGACGGGCTTGTGATTTTCGTTGGCCTCGAACTCGCCGATCAATCGCCGAAGCGTTTGCTTCAAATACCGATTGCGCTCTTCGGCGCTCATGGCAGCCTGACTGTCTTTCGTATTTTTCTCAGCCTCGTTATACATGGATTCCAGAAAAGCATCTGCACGCCACATCCGAAAACTCACCCCCTCGATAAAGTCACTATTGTAGACCAGGTGTTCCTTGGATCATCTCATTTCCTTGTACCTCAACCACAGGGCATCAAGGCCCCATATTCACCAGGACGGCTTCGGGCCCGGTCGGACTCCGGCTCCCCCCTTTGGGTTCCATGCTGACCACGATCCGTTTCGCGTTCTCCGCGCCGACCCCGTAATAATAACTCTTTCCCTGCGGACCCTGAACCAGCATAAAGCCGGCGCTCGACAGCCGCTCCTCATCCTGCAGCCATACCTGATAGTCTGTTTCCTGCAAGGAATGCAGACCGTTCACAACGATCAGCATTTCTCCCGAGCCGCGTTTGAGCCATACCGAGCCGCTGCCGTAAAACGGCTCTACGGGCTGTATGACGTACCGCTCGGTATCATCGCTCTGCATATCGGCAATCCGCTGGCTCACGGTATGTTCGAAGGCCGCCTGGGTCTGGACGTCGTTCCCTTTCAAGGTGAATAAACCGGCTATCAACAGGATGAGCAGCGCTCCGGATATCGCCTGGAAGGCAGCATGCTTCCTGATTCGGACCTTGCTTCGGAAGGACCGGATATAAGCCGCTCGCATGAGCCTGCGGCGCAGCCGATCGGGAGGCATGGGTCCATCATTCGGAGCTTGATCCTGCACGGCCCCCCGTATGGCCGGCTCCGTACCTGCCGGCTGAGTCGATCCGAGCTGTTGGCCGTCCATATCGCGGCTTCGAAACAGCTCCTGCCCGAAGACATCGGATTCATGGAATGGCACTGCAAGATCTTCTGCTCCCATAAGTTCGGCCCATTCCGCTGTCGTGCCGGAGCACGCCTCGCATTCCTTGAGATGGAGCTCCAGATTCCTGCTCACCGCGTACGGCAAACGCTTCATGACGTAATCAACAAGCTTCTCCTCGGGATAGGCCGTGCAGCCGATGTCATCTTGACCAAGGTGCTCAAGGTTATGCTTTGAATGTTTCATGCTGCGCGCTTCCCCCTTCCTTCCCGTTCATCGCATCGAGCCGCCGCCTGACATTGAGGATCCCGTACCGGATTAAGGATTTGACGGTGCCGACCGGCCGGTTTAACAATTCCGCCATTTCCCGGTGGGACCGCTGCTCGACGTAGCTTCCGTAAACCGCCATCCGCTGAAGGGGCGGAATGCCTTGCAGCGCCTCCTTTATCTGCTCCAGCTCCACCCGTCGCAAGGCGGCCAGCTCAACCGACTCCTGCTCTTCGCTCCATACCGTCTCCGGCAGCGCCTCCCCGTTCCATTCGGCCGCAGCGATGCGCTGCCGCTTGCGCAGGCGATCCATCGCCCTGCACCTTGTTCTCACCGCCAGCCAAGCCTCGACGCTTCCGCGGGCGGGATCGTACTGATCCGCCTTATGCAGCACCTCCATGAAGATATCCTGGCATACATCCTCCGCCTCGGCCGGGTCCTTCGTCATCTGTAAAGCCAACCGGTACACCAGACGGGCATAGGCATCATAGAAGCGTCTGAATGCTCCGGCGGAGCCCTCGGCAATCTCCTCCAACCATAACGCGGAATGATCGTTCATCCCTACCACTCCCCCCTAACCTGATCTCCTCTCCAAAAATGAAGGATGGCTCGCCTGCATACGGCCATTTTCGATTCAATATTTTAGCAAACCGTCCTTGGCTTTTGAATAAACCGGGACGCTTTTCAGGTTCCTTTAATGAATTTTTTAGGTAATTTTAATCTTTCCGATAAATCCAATCCCGGTCGTTCCAACGTACTCTTTGTGACAAAAAAATTTAGGAGGGGTAGTGTCATGAAATCATGTAAACAACGAGCCAAGCAGCTGAGCCTGATGCTCTTGTTCATCCTGGGTGCTTGCTTGTACGGCGGAAGTAACACCGCGTTGGCGGCCGGAGAAATCACGTTATACACGCCATATACGTCGATTTCCGTTCCGCCTGGAGAAGTCATCAATTACCCGCTAGAGGTCAAAAACAATACGAATAGCGTCATTACGGTTCCGCTGCAAATCAACAGCCTCCCGAGCGGCTGGAGCACCAAGCTAAACGGTGGAGGCTGGCAGCTGAGGGAGGTATCGGTGAAGCCCGGCGAATCCGAATCGGTGACCCTGGAGGTAACCGTTCCCCTTAAGGTAGATAAAGGCTCCTACCGGTTTCAATTAACCGCGGGCTCGATGGCCAGTCTGCAGTTAACCGTGGATATCACGGAAAAAGGAACCTATCAAACCGAGCTCACAACCGATCAGGCCAATCTGGAAGGGCACGCCGATTCCACGTTCACCTACACGGTGAATCTGCAAAACCGAACGGCCAATAAGCAAAACTATGCCCTGAACGCCGATGCCCAGGCGGGTTGGGACGTTACATTCACGTCAGGCGGCAAGCAGGTATCCTCCGTCGAAATCGAAGCAGGCGCAAGCCAATCCATTACCGTCGATGTCAAGCCGCCTGCGGAGGTGACGGAAGGCTCCTTCTCCATTCCGATCCGCGCCTCCAATTCATCGACGTCCTCCGAGCTTGCGCTGGAAGCCGTCATTACAGGGTCTTACGGGCTGGAGCTTACAACGCCAAGCGGCTTGCTCAGCACGAATGTCAATGCTGGCGGAAGCAAAACCATTGAGCTTCTGGTGAAGAATACGGGCACCGCACCACTCTCGGACATTAATCTCAGCGCCGATACGCCGGTGGACTGGGAGGTCAGCTTTAATCCGAAAACGATCGAGAATCTGCCTGCAGGCAAATCCACAACGGTAGAAGCCAAGCTCACTTCAAGCGACAAAGCCATCGCCGGCGATTATGTCACAAGCCTGAAAGCCGCTGCGGCCGAAGCAAGCTCCGACGCCCAATTCCGCGTAGCCGTCAAAGGTTCCATGCTATGGGGCTGGATCGGCGTGCTTGTCATATTAGCCATTCTGGGAGGCATCTATGTCCTCATTCGCAAATACGGAAGGAGATGACCCTGATGGATACGGTCATTGACATTCAGGAACTGACGAAGAGTTACCACGACACGAGAGCGGTGGACCGTTTATCCCTTCAAATTAGGCGGGGCGAGATCTTCGGCCTGCTCGGTCCGAACGGTGCGGGCAAATCCACCACGATCCTGATGCTGCTGGGGCTGAGCGAACCGGATTCGGGATCGATAAGCGTGCTTGGCATCAATCCGACAAGAGAGCCGATTCCGGTGAAACGGCGGGTTGGGTACCTTCCGGATGACGTCGGCTTTTACGAGGACCGTACCGGCATGGAAAACCTGATGCTAACCGCGCGGTTGAATCGAATTCCGGATAACCAGGCCCGCGAAAGGGCATTGGAGCTGCTGGAGCAGGTAGGGCTCACGCATGTTGCCCACAAGAAGACGGGGGCTTATTCCCGCGGGATGCGGCAGCGGCTCGGACTTGCCGACGTCTTAATGAAATCCCCCGAAATCATCATTCTTGACGAACCGACCCTGGGCATCGATCCGACAGGTATGGAAGAGCTGCTGCGGTTGATACGGAAGCTCAGCCGCGAGCAAGGATTGACCGTGCTGTTATCGTCCCATCAGCTGCACCAGGTTCAGCAGATTTGCGACCGCGTCGGCTTGTTCGTACGGGGACGACTCCTCGCCGAAGGCGATGTCGGGAGTCTGTCCCGAACTCTGTTTGCGGATGATCCCATTATGATCACGGCGGAGGTGGATGAGCTTGTGCCCGAACTGCGGGATGCCATCGGCAGCATCCCAGGGGTTCACCAAATCGAAGTTCCGCCTGCCGTGAGCGGTCCGGCTGAATCAAACGACACGCTGACCAGAGACCTGCCAATTAAGGTTCTGATTCGGGCCGATAGGGATTGCAGTCCGGAGATTGCCCGAACGGTCGTAAATGCAGGCGTTCGGCTGTTCTCGCTAAATCGCCAGCAGCACGGCCTGGACGAAATCTACCACCGTTATTTTGCAGGAGGTGAGGAGCATGGCAGAACGAACGACGCCAAGCATACCGGCTAAGCTGACCGGCATGGGCCGCCGGCTGCAAGCCTTATTCGAAAGCAGGAAAAAGGGATCTGCCAAGCCCACCCGGGTCCCCGGAGCAACGGCAGTAGAAAAATCAGCCCAACCCTCCATGCCCTCGGCATTCGGCGTGCTTGTCCGCAAAGAAATAGCGGATCATATCCGCAGCTGGCGCTTCATCCTGCTGCTAGGCATCATTGCCTTAACCTGCGTAGCCTCGCTGTATACCGCTATGAACAGCATCCGGGAAGCCCTCGAATCGGAGAACGGCGTCCATGATTTTGTCATTCTGAAGCTGTTCACCATCTCGGACGGCACCCTTCCGACCTTCATCGGATTTGTCGGTTTCCTGGGTCCGTTGCTCGGAATCGGCATGGGTTTTGATGCCATCAACAGTGAACGGAACAAAGGCACGCTCAGCCGAATCATGGCCCAGCCGATTCATCGCGACGATCTGCTCAATGCGAAATTCGCGGCTTCCCTGATCGTCATCAGCATCATGTTTATCACGCTCGGGCTGTTGACCATGGCACTGGGCACCCTGATTATCGGGATTCCGCCTACCTTTGAGGAATTTTTACGGATCATCAGTTTTCTGGTCGTGACGATCTGTTACGTCGGCTTCTGGCTGAATCTGTCCATTACGTTCTCCGTAAGGTTCCGACAGCCGGCCACCTCCGCCCTGTCGAGCATCGCCGTCTGGCTGTTCTTCAGCTTTTTCTTTGATATGATCCTGCAGCTGCTGTCGCGGGGACTGGCTCCCAGTACTGCCTCGGCGACGGTCCAAGATGTCATGAGCTATCAGAATCTGATGCTGTGGCTAAGTCGGCTGTCGCCGTATACCCTGTTCAATGAAGCGACGACCACCCTGCTGATGCCATCCATCCGCAATCTCGGTCCGCTCACGCAGGAGCAGGTGTATGGAGCCATTGCCAGTCCGCTGCCGTTCGGCCAAAGCCTGCTGCTCGTCTGGCCGCAAATTATCGGGCTGGCCGCAGCCACGCTGATCTGCTTTGCCATCTCCTACGTCCTGTTCCTCCGCCAGGAGATTCGAGGCCGGTCCTGATCTTCAGGCTATACGAACAAGCTCATCTGAAGGATTCTTCAGATGAGCTTGTTTTTTTATCAAGCGTTCTCACGTTATATGATTTGTTCTACCTTCCTTGCACAACGGCTTGCGACAGGAACCCAATCTTCTGCAGCCAACCCTCGCACAGGCGCGTCCATTGCGAAACACTGGCATCTTCTTCCGCAAGGCCAAGGCCATGCCGGCCTTCCGGGAAAACATGCAATTCGAACGGGATTTGCTGCTTGCTCAGCGATCCGGCATACATCAGGCTGTTCTCGACCGGGACCGCGCCGTCATCCGCGGTATGCCACAGAAAGGAAGGCGGGGTGTCCGGTTTTACCGCCCATTCGAGCGACATCGCATTTCTTAAGTCTTCCGCCGGGTCCTCCCCCAACAAATTGGTCATGGAGCCCTCATGGAAGTATTCCTTAAATGAAATGACCGGGTAACAGAGAATGGATGCGTTCGGACGGCAGCCCTGCCGCTCAACGCGATCTTCGGCCTCCGGATTTCCTTCATCGAAATAGGTGCTTGCACTGGCCGCGAGATGTGCGCCGGCGGAGAATCCGAGAATTCCGATGCGTTCCGGATCGATGTTCCATTCCTTGGCATGATGCCTTACGAGCCGAATTGCCCGCTGGGCATCATACAGTGGATAAGGATGCCGGTACGGGGCAACCCGGTAATGAACGACAAATGCCGATAAGCCGATCGAATTAAGCCACAGGGCAACCGGATCGCCCTCATGATCTGCCCGCCGTCCATATCCGCCGCCCGGCAGAACGAGCACGGCTCCGTGTGGTGTTTCTTTTTGTAGAAGATAAGGTGTCATATAGGGCGTGAACGACTCTTCCACCGACGCATATCCTGGTGTATCCTGTTCCCAAAGCTTCATTCTATCCATTCCTTTCCGACTTCATATGATGTCGTTGTCCTTTGAATCGATTTCTTTCAATTGCTGCTCTCTTCGGGTCCAAGCAAATCCAGTCTCAACGGTGTAAACGTATCCAAAAGAGCGGATGGCTCAAGTGCCTTCACGCCATGCTCCGCTCCACCGGGAATGACGATGGTGTCTCCCTGGCGTACAAGGGTTGTCTCGCCGTTGATATAGAATTCAATGGCTCCCTTCAGGCAATAACTCATCTGCTCATGGGGATGACTGTGGAGTGCCCCTTCCGCTCCTGCTTCAAAGTGAACCTCCATCATCATCAGACCGGCACCAGGTTTAAATACCTTCCTCGTCACTCCAGGCTCCGCTTGCTCCCAAACCCCGATCTCCGCCATCCTCGTTCTCCTCTCCTGTGCCAAGCGGCTTATTTTCGCGCCATCGATTCTTCCGTAAACGACCTTTCTACTTCTTCGGCGAAGAGCATGGATTTTCCTATGGCCATCACCAAAAAAATTGAAATGTCCGCACGAAGATGGAACTTTCTTAATGAGAAGGTCCTTGCCTTCAAACCCGCAACTATATATCTGCAGCTGCCCGAAGATTGGAGAACGCGGAATCGGTCGTACCCAGCTTTCGCTCCTGCAGCCCGCCCAGCTCCCGCAGCGAATAGCGGATCAGAATCGCCTGGGTTCCCGCATTCATATCCCCCTCTATCTCTCCTTTGCCCAGCGGAACCGCCTCCGGCATGTCGGGATAATACTCTCCGGGCTTCACCTGGGCCACATTCGGCGCCGGCGGGGAATGATCGATTTCCCGTGAAAATCCGCCGTCCGCGCGTTTGAGACGCGCCATATTCTGCAAGGTGATTTCCGCGATGATCCGAACATCCTCCTCCGGGATGCGCAGCTTCATCGATGTCAGGAGACTGATCGGGTTCCGGATATAACACATATCAACGGCCTTCTCGCTTTGCATCGCACGCATCAACGAATGGTATATTTCCGATATCCGCGGCAAGGGAGCTTGAAACCGATTATAGAACGTCAGCAGCTTGAAGGTTCCCGATATTCGGACATAAGGCGTGCCTTCGCCCCACAGCCCCGTCGCCGGATCTTGTAAACTCGCAAAATACGACAGCGCCTCACGCAAAAACGGCTCCCTCTCATCCTGCGGCATTTGGGATAAATAAGGGGCTGAATTACACAGACGATCGCAGCCGCGCCAGCTGTTCACCAGACTGATCGAGCGCAGCCACTCCGCGTATTCCTCGGGAGAGCGGCAGTATGCCGGAGCCATATGCCGATTGCCCGGCAGCGGGTGCAAGGGGGCTGCACCCAACTTGCGGAGTGCTCCCACGCTGTACCCAAGCGCTCGTCCCACCATCACATCGTCTGTTCTCATATTGGGATCGGCATCATAAAAGTAACCCGTCGCGGGGTCTTGTTTGGACTGAAAAAACCGCACGAGCCCCGCCTTGATGCCATCGGACAGTCTTTGCAGAAGCCCGCATCGCTCGATAATGCCCAATGCCTGCGCGGTCGACTCGATGTCCGGAACGAACGCCTCGGAATCCCGTGAACTGCGGGCATAATAGAAACCGCCGGAAGCCGCGTCGTATTGCCCCTCGAGCCATTCGAAGAAGCCTTCAAACAGCCTGTCGCCGCCTGCCAGAATATCCTCTAACCGCTGTGCCATTTCTACCCCTTCTTTCAGCTGCTTATGACGTTATATGAAAAATTCCGAAAAATCACCCTGCCTTTACCGATGGCATCCAATCCGACGCGGAGACTCTGAAATCCGCCAAACGTGTTATGATGGAACCCTGAAACATCCGCGACCTTGTCGTACCGGATCCACTGCGTCCCCTCGAAGCTGTAATAGAACGAAACGATATGCGCATCGTTAACCAACCGCAGAAATGCCCTGCGAGTATGGTTCGGCATCGTGCCGTATCCCTTGAATGACCGGAAATGCCGGACTCCGCGCTCGTTGACTCCCATGCCGAGATATGCCGCATCGTTGTAATAGAGCAGCAGTCGGCCCTCCGCCGGACCCTCCACGATAATCTCGACCTCTGCTGAGTAACGCTTATGGCCCGCCATGTAGAGCAGCGGAGAAGCTTTGGCTTCCTCGGGTGCTGCTTCGGCTGCCAACTCATGATTCCCCGGACGGAACCGGGTGGAAGGCTCCACGCCTTCGCACTGCCAATGAAGGCCCAGTTCAGATCCGGCAAAGGTATCCCTGAATGAAACGCTTTGATTCACCACATTGATTTCTTCTTTGTCATGCGGCCTATCATGCCGGTCAAGCCTCTCAGGGTCTTCCGCAGCATGAAACCACCCGTCCGAGGTCCATTCGATGGGTTCGAGCAACGTCTGCCGACCGAGCGAATGAAATCCGCCCGCATATGCATGGTAGACCATCCACCACTGGCCGTCAGGACTGTCGATCAGCGAGGCATGTCCCTTGGACCACCAGGGCTCCTCCCTGGATTCCGTATGAACGACCGGGTTGTAAGGCGAATGCTCCCACGGCCCCCATGGCGTTCGGGATCTCGACGATACGGCCATATGGCTTGTAGGCGGTCCTGCCGTCCCTCCGACAGCTACCGTCAGATAATAATATCCGTCGCGAACGGTCATCTTCGGCCCTTCCAGGCTGTATGCCTCTACGACCCAATCCTCCGGATACCGCCAGCCGTTATACACATGCCTTACTTCGCCGGCGACCGCGAGCCCGTCTGCCGTAAGCTCTACAAAATCACCGCCCGACATATGCAAATAACGCTTTCCGTCCGGTCCTGCCGTATGCCCCGGATCAATTCCCTTGATCCCCAGATTGATCGGCTTGCTCCAAGGTCCCGCCGGACTGGATGCCGTAACGACCCAATTCGTCCGCCCTGCCGGATAATAGATATAATACCTCCCGTTATGCGCGACGAAATCCGGCGCCCACACATCCCCCTCGTAATGGGGCAGTGCGGCCCCGACCCGGCTCCAATTCAGCAAATCACGCGAATGCCAGATGACGAGCCCGGGCGTCAACTTGTAGGATGAATGCGTCATGTAATAATCCTCGCCGACCCGGATGACAGACGGGTCCGCATAATTGCCGGCCATGATCGGTGCATGCCGTTTCTTTTCCAACACGCTCCTTCGCCCCCCTCTATCCCTTGATGGATCCCAGCAGCGCGCCCTTCGCAAAATGCTTCTGCAGGAACGGATACACGCACAGTATCGGCAGCGTGGCAATGACGATGACCGCCATTTTCACCGTCTGCTCCGGCGGCCGGACGAATTCGTCCATGCCGGACGTATCGGCCGTCAAGCCGCTGGCAAGAATGACGATCTGCCGCAGGATGACCTGCACAGGCCACTTGGCCGCGTCATTCAGGTACAGAATCGCCGACATATACGTATTCCAGTAGGTTACCGCATAAAAGAGCGATATCGTTGCAATGGCAGGCATCGACAGCGGAATCACGATTCGGAACAGGATGCCCCAATCGCCGGCCCCGTCGATTTTTGCGGATTCCTCCAGCCCCTCGGGCAGGTTCTGAAAAAAGTTTCGCATGATGATGAGGTTGAAGGCATTGATCGCCGTCGGGACAATCAAGGCCGCATACGTATCGATGAGCCCCATCTCCTTCACCACGAGGAACGTCGGTATCATCCCCCCGCTGAAGAGCATCGTGAACAAGACCATGAACATGATGAAATTTCGGCCATCCAGATCCCTGCGCGACAGCCCGTAGGCCATCAGGCAGGTTAACAGCATGCTGAACAAAGTGCCCAGGAAGGTTACTCCAACTGAAACGCCTAGCGAACGAAAAACCGTATTGGTCGAAAACACGTACTTGTAAGCGTCAAGGGACCATACGGTCGGAAACAGGACGAACTGCTTCTGCGCCAGCTCCGTCACCGTCGTGAACGATCCGGCGATGACGTGAAGGAAAGGCAGAATGGTAACGAGGCCGATGATCGACAGCAGCGTGTAGTTCACGATATCGAAGATTCGGCTCGATATCGTTTTATCTTGTACCATAACGGTCCACCTTTCTCATAATTAATAGATGCCTTCTTCTCCGGCCTTTTTGGCCAGCCAATTGGCCAGCATCACCAGAATGAGACCGATCAGCGATTTAAAGAACCCGACCGCCGTGCTGAAGCTGAACTGTCCTTGCTTCAGACCCGCGGTGTACACATACGTATCGAAAATCTCCGCAACATCCCGATTCATCGAGTTTAAGAGGAGATAGATATGTTCGAACCCAAGCTCCAGCACGTCGCCGATTTTCAAAATCAATAAAACGACGATCACGCTTCGAATCGAAGGGAGCGTGATATGCCACATTTGCCGAAAGCGGCTGGCCCCGTCAATTCGGGACGCTTCGTATAAACCCGGATCGATCGCGGCCATGGCGGCCAAATAAATGATGGTCCCCCAGCCGGCCTCACGCCAGATGATCTGCAGGACATACATCGGCCTGAACCAATCGCTGCTCATCAGGAAATTGATTTTTTCGAATCCGGCCATAACCAGCAGCTCATTGATAATGCCGCGATCCATCGAGAGCATGACAAACGAAATGGATACGATGATGACCCACGACATGAAATGGGGAATGTACACCAGCGTCTGGATAAAGCGTTTAAAGACTTCGCGCCGGACCTCGTTGAGCATTAAGGCAAGAATGATCGGCACGGGGAAATAAAATGCCAGGTTCAAGAAAAACAGCAGCAGCGTGTTGCCTAATATCGTGAAGAACATCGGCTCGGTAAACAGCCGCTCAAAATGCTTGAGCCCCACCCAGGGGCTGCCCGTTACGCCGAGATAAGCCTGATAATCCTGGAAGGCTATGATCAGTCCCGACATCGGGATGTATTTAAAGATCAGGAAGTATAAAAATCCCGGAAGTATCATGAGATAGATCGCCCGGTTTTTAACGATTCTTCTCATTCGACCGGACTCCGGTATTGTGGGGGCGTCCTTGCGCATCCCGGTCTTCACTGCGGTTTCGCTCATGATCTCAGACTTCCTTTCTGCCCCGAAGCCTGCCTGAGACTGCAGCATTGCAGTCTCAGGCCGTTCGGGATGCTGGCATGTTCGTTATTTGGAAGATTCGTAGGAAACGTTGAACTCATCGATGATTTGCTGACCGCCGCTCTTAAGCCAGTTGTCCACGACGGCCTGGAATCCTGCTTCGTCGAGATCGCCGAGCATGAACCGATACGTGCCGTCCTTGATCATCTCCTGCAGCTGCACGCCCTTTTCGTTAAACGTCTTGGAGTCCAGGGAAGCCGAAGGATCCTCTATGAGATAATCATTGTTCTCCACGATCATTT
Organism: Paenibacillus sp. HGF5; assembly: GCF_000204455.1. Lineage (NCBI taxonomy): Bacteria > Bacillati > Bacillota > Bacilli > Caryophanales > Paenibacillaceae > Paenibacillus > Paenibacillus sp. HGF5. The sequence goes on from NZ_AEXS01000083.1 coordinate 44,118, forward strand.
CCTCGGCCTTCGCTTTAACAGGAAGCATATGCTTCGGCTCATAGAATCCTTCGATCGTTAACGGCCCGCCCACCTGCATCGCTTGATAAGGCTTCACTTCACGATCGGTCAGCTTGGTGTCCTCCGAAGGAACGACCTTGCCTTCCTCCAGCTGGTGGTGCTGTCCTTCCACTCCCCAATAGATCAGGTTGCCGAGCTCAGGGCTCATCAGCTGATCCATGAAGGCAAGCACTCCTTTCAGTTCTTCCTCCGATTTGATGGCTGTTTTCGGAAAGAGTATCACCGAGCCGTAGCCGGGAACCGACCAGATTCCAAAGCCGTTCGGTCCTCCCTCGATTTTATTCTGAACATCGAGCTCCGCATCCGGATTCACTTCGACGACCTTGGGATGCAGGCTGGATACGTCCCCCATCGCTCCGATATAAACGCCCGATTTGCCGGTAATAAACAAATTTTGCTGATCGGTTTTGCTGGTAACCGGGAAATCCTGATTGATCAACCCTTCCTGATGAAGTTTCTTGAAGAATTTCATCGTCTCCATATATTCGGGGAACATGAACTCGGGAGCCAGCTTGCCGTCCTTCTCGCCCCAGTTATTCGGTGTCCCGAGCCATGAGCTTATCGTTTTGAATGCCCCATAGATCAGATCGTTCCGGTCCGTCAACGGAATGGTGTCGTCTTGGCCGTTGCCGTCAGGATCCTTTTCCTTGAACTGCTTCAGCATATTATAGAACTCGTCAATATTGGTCGGAGCGCTGAGCCCAAGCTTGTCGGCCCAATCCTTGCGATAAATGATGCCTTGGCGCGACAAAGGCACTTCACGGTATAACGCATAGATTTTGCCGTCCACCGCCGTGTTTTTTAACACATCGGGTTTCAGCTTGCTGAGGTTCGGGTATTGATCCAGCAGCGGCCCGATTTCCCAGAATTGCCCGTTGCGGATCGCGTCCCGCATATTCACTAGCGAAGCGGCATTCTTCAGATATGTCACCTGCGGCAGCGTTCCGGTTGCGAAGGATGCATTGACCTTTTCGTCGTAAGTGCCGTCCGGCACCCACTGAATGTCAAGCTTGGTGCCCGTTTTCTCTTCCAGCAGCTTCTCAATCATGTCGGAAGGAACTTCAGGGGTGTGGAGGTTGGCCATGATCGAGATGGCAACCGGTTCGCTTGGTTTCTCGCCTTGCGCCTGACCTCCATTTGTGCTGCTGCCGGTTGCTGCAGGGGCGGAGCCGCCGCCACAGCCCGCCAATACGGATAAAGCGGTTACAATTGCCAGGATGGTACTGGCTTTTTTCTTCTTCATCATCTGACCTCCGTTATAATTGGGTTAGGGACTGACAAGAAACAGCTTAGATGACGGAAGCTCGGTGCGTATATAATCCTTCGATTGGATATGGGGAGTTCGGCCGTGCCCGGCATAAGGAGCCGGGGGAATCAAATCTAATGATTACATAGGCAATGGGATCACCAGGCAAGGTAACAACAAAAAAACCGCCGGGGAAATCCATCCCCTAGCGGTATTCCTCATGCAGATACGGTCCCACCGTGCTTCGATACGAAGCATCATATTCCTCGATAATCTGGCTTCCCCCTTCTTCAAGCCAACGGTCGATCTCCGCCTGGAACCCCTTCTCATCGATCATTCCCAGCATGAATTGATAGGTGGCGTCACGCATGCGTTCATTCAATCGGACGCCGATCTCGTTATACAGCGGAGATTCCAGCGGTGCGGTAGGATCATAGATGAGGAAGCTTTCATTATCATAAATCAGCCGCTCGGCTTTATCCTTGACCTTATTCGTGTTAACCGGCTCCAGCATGCCCGGTATGGTGCTGAAGCTTCCGGCCATCAAAGCCTGGTAAGGCTTTACGTCCTTCTCCCTCAGCTCAAAAGCATCCACCGCCACCGCTTTGCCATCCTGTACGGTATAGTGGGTGCCCTCGATTCCCCAATACATCAGGTTCGCAAGCTCGGGACTCATTAGCGCATCGTAGAAGGAGAGCACATTCTTCAATTCCTCTTCCGTGGCGATCGCGGACTTCGGAAACAAGATGACCGTTCCGTATCCCTGGGATGCCCATATCCCGAACCCTTCCGGCCCGCGTACCCGATTCTGAACATCGAGTACGGCCTCAGGGTCATTCGCCAGCAGCCGTGACTGCAGAGACAGGACGTCCCCCATCGCGCCGATATAGACCCCGGCTTTCCCCGTAATGAACAGCTCCTGCTGGTCCGTCTTGCTGGTAATCGGAAAATCTTCATTCACCAGTCCTTCGCTATGCAGCTTCTTGAAAAATCTCATCGTTTCCATATACTGCGGAAAGACGAATTCCGGCTGCAACGAATCGTTGTACCATCCCCAATGATTCGGCGTTCCGTAATACGAGCTGATCGTCTTGAAAGCCCCGTAAATCAAGTCGTTGCGGTCCGTCAAGCCGATGGTATCATCGATGCCGTTGTTGTCCGGATCGTTATATGTAAACCCTTTCAGCATTTCGTATAAATCGTCAAGCGTTTCCGGCGCCGGAAGCCCCAGCCGATCCGCCCAATCCTTCCGGTAAATGATGCCCGAGCGGGCCAAGGCACGCTCCTGATACAGGCTGTATAGCTTCCCGTCAATAGCGGTATTCCTTAAAACCTCGGGCTTCAATCGCTTTAAATTCGGATAACCGTCAAGATACGGGCCGATTTCCCAGAACAGCCCGCTCCGTATCTCATCCCTGAAGTAGGACAGGGATGCGGCATTCTTGAGATACAGGACTTGCGGCAAGGTTCCTGTCGCAAGCGCTGCAAACACTTTTTCATCATAACTGCCGTCCGGCACCCACTGGATGTCCAGCTGAACGCCCGTTTTTTCCTCGATCTCTTTCTCGATCCGATCGGATGGAATCTCGGTGGTGTGCAGGTTGGCCATCATCGAAATGCGGGTACTGCGATCAAAAGACGCATTTCCGCCATCCGCCCCCCACGAGCGGGCCATGGTGATGCAAGCAGCCGATACCAATAGGATAGCGAGCGTAAGCATAACATAGTTTGACAGACGGGTCATCAATCCGTTCTACCTCCGTTCCCCCATGTTTCTTGCAGATCCCAAGTGACTGAGACGATCATATCATATGTACATCTTTTTTCATGACAAACCAGGATGATCAAATCCAGTGATTATTCATTTTGAAATGATTATTGAATGTAACGGGGGTTGCCCATACAATGATTATACACTTTGTTAAACAGGAAGGTGTACCTATTGCATCCAAAAAGTAGCTTTTATTCTAAAATGGTCCTGTTCGGCTGCTTCATCAGCATCATTCCTCTTGCGGCCCTCGGCTTCTTCTCGTTCATGAAATCATCCACCTCCGTGCAAAACCATGTCAACAGCAGCAACATCCAGATCATGAATCAAACGAACAGCAATCTTGAACAGGTGCTGAGGACCGTAGACTATACACTGAATTACGTCATCAATTCCAACATGCTGCAAAGCGCCTTGTATCGTCCCCTGTCCTATTATGACTTCCAGTTGTATAACAAACTGAGAGAAGAGATGAGTCTGCTGCAGTCTCCCGAAACCAAAGTAACGGACGTCATTCTTGCGAATGCGACAAGCAACTGGCTGATCAATAACCGGGGCATGTACGAATTTAATGAATACGCTTCCAAAGGGACGCTCCTGAAGCTTCTCGAGCTGCAAGGAAACTCCAATTGGATGATGCTGGAGACCGAATCCCTCGGCTCCAGCGATACGCTCAGTTATGCCTGCCCTTATACGATCGCCCTTGTGAAGAAAATGCCGCTCTCCTCTTCCAGCGCCCGGGGCGTCGCGCTTGCCACCATTCCCAGCTGCAGTCTTGCCGCCATGATGGACAGCCCTTCCGAATCCCGGGAGGTCATGGTGCTGGACCACAATTACCGGATCGTTGTGCATCCGGAGCAAAGGAAACTGGGACTATATCTGACCGATACCGGGTATGCGGAGGCGGAGCTGGACCATTTTGACAGCAAATCGGGGCAGTTCGAGACGAAGATCGACAACAGGCAAGTGTCGGTGACGTACGTCCGTTCCGATTTTAACGGCTGGCTGTATGCCTCCTTCACCGAAATGTCCGCCATCACGAAGGAGTCCCGTTCCATCGGCTGGTTCACGCTGTATATCTGCCTGCTGATGATCGGTTTCAGCGTCCTGATTGTATGGCTTGGAACGCGGAAGATGTATACGCCCATCCGTCACATTTTCGAAAATATCGTGGAGCGTCTCCCGGAAATCCAAGCGAACAAAAAGAGCGAGCTGCAAGTGATCGACGAACATATCCGGGATATGTTCAATTCGAATACCAAGCTCCGCAGCGAGCTTCGGCAGACGAGCCAGCAGGTGCGCACCTTTTTCCTCCATAAACTGTTCCTGGGCAAGATCAATCCGCCCGAAGTGATGGAACAGATCGAGATGTTCGGCTTCAAGGAGCAAGTATCCGCATGGGAACAGCTGGCGGTCTTCACCCTCCAGATCGACATGCTGGACGAAACCCGCTATGAACGCAAAGACCGGGATTTGCTGCTGTTTGCCGTCAACAATATTATTGAGGAGATGATCCCCTCCTCCCACCGGCTCCCCTCCGTCATTATCGATCTTACGCAGGTTACGCTCATCGGACGAGGCGGCATTACGCCTGAGGCATTCAACGATTATGTGTATACCCTATCGGAGGAAATCCAGAAGACGACGCGAAATTTCCTGGACCTGGAGGTCAGCATCGGCATCAGCCTGCCTTACGACAACCTGTCCAAAACGTCGCGCGCCTACCAGGAAGGGCTTGAAGCCCTGAAACACCGCATCAAGCTGGGAACCGGCGTCATCGTCCCTTATTTCAGCCTGAACTCCGGCAAGCATACCCGGGTCTATTTCTACCCGATGCAGGTGGAGAACGAGCTGATCGATGCCATCAAGCTGGCTGACGAGGAACGGGCCGTGGAGCTTCTGAGGCAGTGGCTGGACGAGGTGTTTCGCAAGGACCGGACGCCGCATGAGTATCAAATCTCGCTCATCCGACTGTTGAATGATCTGATGATTGTGATGCAGGAGAACGGGATCATGCTGGAGCAGCTCGACATCCGGGACAGCTCCCTCGTGGAGGAGCTTCTTCGGCTCTACACCAATCCCGATATCGAGAGCTGGTTCAAATCGCGGATCATCCGGCCGATGGTGAGTGTTTTCCGGGATCGCCAGGACTCTCAATACCAGAATCTCTCCGAGCAGATGATCGAGATGATCCGCAAGGAATTCGACCGCAACATTACGCTTGAGGAATGTGCTTCGCGCCTCCATTACAACAATTTTTATCTAAGCAGCGTGTTCAAGAAAGAAACCAACATGTCCTTCAGCGAATACCTGTCCCAATACCGCTTCAAGATGTCCAAGAAGTGGCTTGTCGAAACCGATATGCCCATTAAGGATATTGCAGAGAAGCTGAGTTACAACAATTCGCAGAACTTTATCCGGTCCTTCCGCAAGCTGGAGGGGATGACGCCCGGGCAATATCGCAGCAAATACAAAACCGGATCATAAGCCTTGTAAAACGGCATCAGATTACCAAAAAAGGTCACCTGTGTCCCGTACTTTTCTTGAGGATGAGCATCTACAATTAGAATAGTCACTTTTTGTGCTGATTGTTGATCATTTACGAAACCATCCCAAAAGGAGAATCTGTGCCATGATACGAGAAATGCAGGCCGATATCGTCATTCTCGGCGGCGGGACAGGAGGAACAGCCGCTGCGCTTGCCGCCGCCAAATCAGGAAAATCCGTCATCATGACCGAGGAAACGACTTGGATCGGGGGACAGCTGACCAGCCAGGCGGTTCCGCCCGACGAGCATCCGTGGATTGAATCCTTTGGCTGCACGCGCAGCTACCGGCAGTTCCGCGAAGGCGTCCGCCAGTACTATCGCGATAATTTTCCCATGACGCCAAAGGCCAGATCCAACGTGCAGCTGAATCCCGGCAGCGGCATCGTCAGCCGGCTATGCCATGAGCCCCGCACGGCTCTCGCCGTGCTGCACCAAATGCTGGCCCCGTACATTCACAGCGGGCGGCTGACGATCCTGTATCAATATGCGGCGGAGTCTGCCGACGTTTCAGGGGATCGCGTGGACAGCGTAACCGTGCGTCATCTTGAAACCGAGGATCAAATCGTCCTCCGCGCCCCGTTCTTCGTGGATGCCACCGAGCTAGGGGATCTGCTTCCGCTGGCAGGCATCGAATATGTCACCGGTGCGGAGTCCAAATCCCAGACAGGGGAGCCGCATGCCGTCGACGGCGATCCGCTGCCGCAGGACATGCAGGGCTTTACGTATTGTTTTGCCGTCGACTATCTGGAGGGTGAAGACCATACGATTGAGAAGCCCGCGCTTTATGATTTTTGGCGGGAGTATAAACCCGATTTCTGGCCGGATAAGCTGTTAAGACTGAGCGCCGTCAAGCCGTCGACGAATGAGCCGGTCGAGTATGAGATTTTCCCGGGAAACGGCAAGTTCCCGCTTTATCAATACCGTCAAATCCTGGACCCGAAGCATTTTGCCGAAGGTACGTTCGACAGTTCGGTGTCGCTTGTGAACTGGCCGCAGAACGACTACTGGCTGGGTTCCATTATCGATGTGCCGAAGGAAGAGGCCGACCATCATATTGATCAAGCCAAACAGCTCAGCTTGTCCCTGCTGTACTGGCTTCAAACCGAGGTGCCCCGGCCGGATGGCGGACAGGGTTATCCCGGACTGCGTCTGCGTCCCGATGTGGTTGGAACGGAAGACGGAATGGCCATGTACCCTTACATCCGTGAGTCCAGAAGAATTCAGGCCGAGTTCACGGTCCTGGAGCAGCATGTGGCAACCGAATCGCGCCCTGACGGCGTTGCCGAAACGTTCCACGATTCCGTCGGCATCGGCTGTTACCGGATCGATTTGCACCCGAGCACGGGTGAGCGTCCTTACATTGATATCTCTTCCCTGCCATTCCAAATTCCGCTGGGCAGCTTAATACCGAAGCGGATGAAGAATGTGCTGGCTGCCAGCAAGAACATCGGGGTCACCCACATTACGAACGGCTGCTACCGGCTGCATCCCGTAGAATGGAACATCGGCGAGGCCGCCGGATACTGCATCAGCCACTGCCTGGATCATGACATTCTGCCGACGGATGTTCGGAACGACGAAGATAGACTCGCCAGCTTCCAGCAAAAGCTCGTAAGCGAAGGCATCGAGCTGGCATGGCCGGCACTCCGGCCCGTCTGATTCGCCGCCGCTATAGAACCGCTGCAAAAACCAGCTCAAGGACAACGTCCTGAGCTGGTTTTGGTATTTCCTTCCCGTTCATAACTCATCAGCCGTTACGTATTGAATCTGCTCGGGGAAATGGCGGTCCATGCTGCACACCGACAGCTTGTACCCTTCTTCCAGCGCATACTGCTTAAAATAGTAGGTTCCTCCGTTCTCTCCAACCACGGGTGCCCACTCCCATTCACCGCCTTGCCGCTCCATTACAAAAGAATCCAACGGCAAATGCAGGCCTTTGCCAACGGCCTTGATGTAGCTTTCTTTTAGCGTCCATAAATCAAAGAAGCGGAAAAGCCGTTCGGATGGAGGGCAGTTGAGCAGCGCGTTAAACTCGGTTTTATGGAAATAGCGTTTGGCGATATCCATATCGATGTTCTCCATTTTCTCGACGTCGATCCCGAGCGGCTCATAGCCGACGGCGCACACGACCCACTGCCCGGAATGGGAGACGTTAAAATGCAGGTTATCATGATCCTTCAAGAATGGTTTGCCGTAAGCGTTTCTGATGATTTCCATATTCATCCGTTCCCGTCCCAGCTTATCCCGAAGCATGCGATGGACCAAGGCATCGCCAAGCACCGAACGCTGGTAATCGCTCGCCCTTCTGAACTTGGACACATACTCCTGTCGGTCAGGGGACAGCGTCTGGAATAAGGCCCGAAACGTTTCGTCGCGGATATGATCCGAATTCCGGATCGCGTAGACCTCCACAGCGCTAGGCTGATTCTCATTAAAAGTGCCCATAACTCCGCCCTTTCTCTAAACATAGTCCCGTGTTCACTTCGATATGTACGTTCCGTTCCCCTGCTTCTTTCCGCCATCCTGCTGCCTTTTCCTCATATACGGGGGAAGGAATGATCATTGACAACGGAAAGACCACCCTACCATAATGGATAAAAATATCGTTTAAATGAAGGTGGGGGTACGATTGGACACGCAATCAGTTTTGGATCAAGCGGTGGACTTGTTTACGGAGGAGCTTGGCAGCCATTTGGTCGGCGTTTACTTGCATGGTTCCTTGGCTATGGGCTGTTTCAACCCGGAAGCAAGCGACGTGGATCTGCTGGTCGTGGCAGCAAGGCAGCCGTCCCGGGAACAATTGAGGCGGCTTGCCAACAAACTCATAGCCCTCCACGATGGAATGGCCAATCAGCAGGGATTGGAACTGAGCCTGGTCCTGGAGTCCAGTCTCCGGGAGCTCGTTTATCCGCCACCATTCGAATTCCACTACTCCGCCTTCCATCGCGAGAGGTATCTGGCCGATGACGATTACCTATGCGGCGGATTCCAAGACGCGGACCTGGCCGCCCATTATACCGTGATCTATCATCGGGGCATTGCACTGTACGGCAAACCCGTTCGCGAGGTCTTCCCGCCCGTGGACCGTTCCTATTACGTCCAAGCCGTCCTCGAGGATGTAGAGAGTGCGGTACAGGATATTACCGCCTCTCCTGTGTATTACACGCTGAACCTTTGCCGGGTGCTGTACTATCTGAGGGAAGGCGTGGTGTCCTCCAAAAAAGAAGGAGGCGAATGGGGGCTTCGCGCACTTCCCTCGCAGTATCACCCGATGATCGAGCATGCCTTGCATCAATATAGCGGCGGAGCCGGGAAACCCACGGAATCCGCGCCGGATGGACTCGTCGCGTTTGCCGGCGACATGCTGGAGCGAATCCGAAAGGCATTATGATTGACGAGGATGCTCACCATGACTTAAATCCAAAAGGTGCTTAATACAATCACCAACAGGATAAACAATACCAGAACAATGCCTACCGAAGATCCGTATCCGCCGCCGTAGCAGCATTTGTCGTAGCTCATCGATATAAACCTCCTTGTGTGATGGTATGGTACAGTTTATGTAAACGGATGCCCTTAGACAGGGCATTTCGGCAATGATGATCAGAATGTGCATTAGTCCAATATCCATGGCATGCCATGCCTTCTGAACGCACGAAACAGGATTCCGTACATCCGCTTACCTCCTATTTATTGGAACCTTGTACAGATTCCTGCGTATTATTTACTTTAAGATGCTGATCTCATTCTGAAGCGAGGTGCTTAATATGAAAAAATTCAGGTTTGGAAGATCCCGTATAGAAAACTGGGCAAGCATCGTTACCCTCATATCTGATACCGTGTTATATATCCCGCGACTGATGATGAAGCTATTCAACTGATGGCTGGGTCAATAGCCGCAGCGATGCACTAATACCCCACTTAGATTTAGAAAGTCTATTATAGTCTACGCTCAAACAGGGGGGAAACGGTTGAAGCTTATACTCAAACTGTATTCGGAGTATTTAATTATCCCGCGTCCTTTTCGTTTATTGATTCTGTGGGGTTGGATCATATTATTTATGGCTGTTGGAATTAGATTGAATTGGTTCTTCTAACTCACTTATACTGAACGACTTATAATTTGGAGAGTTTCTTATGGATAAATTAACGATCATATTGGTTAAGTTTCTGACCGTTGTTATTTTCATCCTTCTATTTATCGGGGTTTTCTTGCTCGGGAGATTCGTCGGTAACGCAACTCCTTGGTATGTAACAACCTCCTTACTGATACTGTTGATTGTTAGATGGGTTTACTTAAGAATAAAAAATAATCACTAACGATACGGATCGATAATAATCTATCCGTATTTAATAGGTCGTTACTTTATGGGCGACTCCCTGGTACATAACAAAGACCCGTTCGATAGGATCGAACGGGTCTTTGGCTTTAACGATTAATGAATTCTGCCATTTGCAGCATTCTGGTTAATACGACCGCTCCTTCAGCACGGGTGGAATGTGCCTTTGGAACGAACTTGTCAGAAGAACGCCCCTCCATCAGACCTGAATGGACGATGGCCGACACGGCCTCTTCGGACCAGGATCCGATGCGGTCACGATCCTTGAACCCTTCCAATATGGAGCCGGAGTCTCCTGTCTCAAGATCCTTGCCGGCAAGCATCAGCGCCCGAAGCAGCAAGACACTCATCTGCTCACGGGTAATCTCCTCGTCCGGACGGAATGTGCCATTGCTGAAGCCTTCGATCAGCCCATTCTCCACAGCCGTAGCGACAGCGGACGCAAACCAATCGTTTGCCTTCACGTCCTGGAAGCCCGTGTCGGCTCCCTGATCCTTCAACCCGAGCGCACGGACGAGCATCGCCGTGAACTGCGCTCTCGTGATCGGCTCGTTCGGACCAAAACGCGTATCGCTCAGTCCTTCAATCAATTTTTTCGAGGCCAGCAGCGATACGTCCTCGCGGGCCCAATGACTGCTTAAATCCTCAAATGTCTTCGCGTGGGAGACAACGGAATAAACCCCGCTCTCCCTCCATTTGAACTCCGCTTGGGAGGTACCGTTCGATGTGCGAATGAGCGCCGGTACGAAGACCAGCTTGCCGGATGCCGGATCCATCCGCAGCACCGTCGTTTGGGATGGACTGGCGACACGGGATAGAACCTTCGTAAACTTAGCGTAAGGTCCTTTCAGTGCCGAAAGTGTCGACAACTTGTCACCTTGCTTCCACGCCAAGGTTATGGCAAGCGGTGCATCCAGCATGGAGGCTCCATCCTCCAGTGCTGCCTTCATCCGGTCTTCTTCTTCTTTCGAAGCAAACCCTACGCGGATCTGCAAGCTTTCCGCCGTCCCTCGCTGCTGCATGGCTTCCGTCAGCGACTGGAGCGGAATTTCCAATCGGCCTTGGGAGGATTCCATCACGATGGAGCCCCCCGGCAGGTCTTTCACGGCAGCGCTCAGCCCTTGAACCGGCAAGTGAAGAACGACGGAATCCGAAGCGTCAGTTACCTTATACGTAAGCAAGCGTGAAGCCGCCGGCAGCTTGCTAAGCCGTGCCACATCATCGAGCAAAGACTTCTCGTTTGCATCCGCTATGATGACCGTCCTGCCGTCCGGTGCCGTCTCTTTCTTGATGTTCAAGCGCTCGGGTTCGGTCGGTTTTGGAGGTGGCGGCGGCGTTCCTCCACCCGGTGAACCGGATCCTCCGCCCGGAGTTCCCGGATCGGATCCGCCGTCTCCCGTAGAAGTCCTGATGACCTCAAACGTCTTGCTGTTTGTTTTGAAGTTGTCAACGAATACGTCCACGGTGATCGAATTGGCGCCCGTTTGCAGCGGCACGTTCGCTGTAAATTCACCTTTGGCCGACAGGGTCGCATCGGCACCGTTCACCTTCACGGCCGCTTGGCCGGGTCCGAGAACTTCGACCAGCCCTGTCAACGCAAGCTGGCTGGCGCGCGTTTCCTTGCCTTCATCGTCCATCAGCCCGCTTAATACGGCCGAACGAACCTGCTCGCCCGTATTGTAAGCATTGGCCACGAGCTGGCGGAGCGTTCTTGTGCCTGACGGATCCAGAGCGGTTATGACAAAACCTCCCGCAGGTATGACGCTGTTATTCTCTTCCGGGGCTCCCCAGCTCCAGTTGATCGCTTGGTTCCGGTTGACTACGCGCGTCACGTGACCCGTGTTATCCACCACCACTTCAACCCCGAAGCGGTTCGTGCCCGTAGAGTATCCGAAGGCTTCCGTCATCACGTTAACGTTGCCCTCGATCCGGTTGATGTTATAGAAATTGCCTTCAAGGAACGAATCCGGGCTTCCCGGCAAGCTCATGCCGAGCTGGTAGTCCTTCACCCACTCCTTATCTTGGAGAGCGGCAGCCGCGATCGGCCAGTTGACCTGGGATGCATCAAACAGCATCAGGCCGTTCGTGGACTTCAGCCCCGCCTGGAATACTTCGCGCTGGACGGCCGGCGCCTGCACGTTGTTCATGGCAATGCCTGCATAAAGCGGAATTTCCCCGTTCGTTACGATATTCCCAAGCGTAATGTATTTCTGGATTTCCTGACTGGTCGTTTGATAAGCCCCGATCATCAGAAAATCCAAATACTCGATGTATCCGGTTTGGTAATATTCCTCCGTATACACCGACTCGTCCGGCATGCCGAGTGCGGGATTGAACCGGAAGTTCTTGCTGCCCCAGTTGACGCCGTTTAGATAATACGTCTCATACCAGGATCCTACATAAGAGGATACCTCGATCTTTCTGCCTTCTGAGACTTCATAGGAATCCACCAGCGCCTTCACTTCGCCGAAGAAGCTCTGAATCGTGCCCGAGCGGAATTCCCACCAGTCCTGAATCAGCGGGCCGTATACCCTTACATTGTTTTCATAGGAGAAGATATCGTTTGGCCAATTGACAAGCTGCTTGCCCCGGGCCTGCAAAAACTGCTCGAACTTCACGCGGGTTTCGTCGCTGAAATCGGCCCCTTCGTTGTCATACCGGCTGCGGTCATGTACAACCCCGTCCACGTCGTAATTCTTGATGATTTCCTCGAACGTTCTAAGCTGGTAATCGCGGACCTCGTCATTGGACGGGTTGACGAAAGCTACCAGGCCCTGCTTTTTGCTTTCGCGCAGACGCTTGATCTCGCCGTTGTTTTCAGGGAAATACACGCGTTCTTCCCAGTCGAGGTGGTCGTTCAGTACCGCATACTCGTTATGGGCGATCGATCCTTCGGCAAACACGTTGATCGCCGCATGGATCTCTAATCCCAGGGCATGGCCATGGTCAATGAACTCCTGCAGCAGGTCCAGATCCGGACTTGCCCCCGCCTTTTCGGGTGCCTTGATCTCGCTGACGTAAGGTCTGCCCGTCAAATCGTTCTTTTTGTACGAAACATAGCCTTCAACGCCCTTCACGTCAAACGCGACCGACGTCACGCCCGTTTCCTTGGCTTTTTGCAGAAATGCCAAAACATCCTCGCTGGTTTTGAACTTTCTCGCATTGGATGCCTGGTCCACCCAGAGAATGACTTCTTTTTCCGGAGAAAAACCAGGTCTGGCAAACACGGCCAAATGACGCACATCCTGCTCGATGTCATTCTTCATCACTTTCACTTCGATATAGTTGGTGCCGTTCGTTAACGTATAATTATGAGTGAAGGTGCCATCCGCTTCAAACGGAATCTCGTTCCCGTTCACCAGCAGCTTGATCGCCGCAACATCGTCTATGTTGTCGATGCGCCCCGTGATGGCGGTGCTGCCTTCCGTTACGGTGTACATCGTCTGGTTATCCAGCGTGAGCCGTGCAATGAGGCCGTTGCCGCTCATGATGTCGCGTACCTGAACCACTTCCCCGTTCTTGCGCAGCTTGATCATGTCGCCGACCTTAAAGTTCTCGGCCAAATACCGCTTGATGTTGTTGCCTGCATAGCTGTTGTCCTGTGCCATCAGCACATAACCGCCTTCGGGAATTTCAAGATCGGTCGGTCCGGTCCAAACCGGGGGCTTGCCGTTGATCGAAGGATTGACCACCAGCAATACGCGGTTGTTGGCATCCACCTGCACGGCCACATTAGTCTGGGGAATCGTGATGGAGCTGCCGTAATCCCTCGTAAATACCGCCACGATGTTCGGCACGCCCGTGACATCCTTATCGACGTAATCCAGCTTCTTGCGCGGACCTTCGATGTCGATCGTAATATCCTTCGGTGCCGCCTCGACTTCAATATAATCCTGGTTCTCGATCGGTTCGTACACGATGTTCAGCGTTTGAACGGCCAATTCGCCGTCTCCCTTAAACAGCTTTACCTCAGCCGCGTTCGGGCCCGGCTCCAAATACACATTCGTGCGGAACACCCCATCCGCCGTAAGCGCCGTTTCATCGCCATTGACGGTCACGCTTAAATCCAGGTCCGCGGCATAGTTCGCCACAAAACCCGCAATCTCCATGACCGGGATATCCACAGTCGCATCGTTTGGCGTAAGCAGATGCAGCTCCGGCGGCAGCGGATCCGGCCCAGGCCCCGGCTGATCCGGCAGGAAATCGGCTGCTTTCACTTCGACGCCCGCGCGCATCAGCTTCACCGAATCTCCTGTTTGGTTTTGATTAAAGAGAGGCTTTTGATAAGCGGATTGCTCCCACGGAAGCGTCCCGCCTGCCACGACAACATAACCGCCGGCCGGAATCGGCAGCAGCGTGCCCGGATCCCAGGCAGCCGGAGGATCGGCGTCCGGTCCGAGAATGTCCAGCACTTGACCGCCGGCATCCACCGAGACCGCGACATGTAGCGTGGGAACCCATACCTCATCGGTGTACACGGAGCCCGTAACCGAAGCACCGCTCGTGTACAGCGCCAAGTAGTCATTTTGGCTCTTCAGCGCGTCGCCTGCCACGTTGATATCCGTGAATTCCAGACTGTTTCCGCCTTGGGAGACCAGCGTAACCGGCTCGGGAACCGCGCTTTGAGCCGGGGGAATTTCGTTATCCGCGAACGCGGAAGAACCAATCGGCACGATGAGCGATACGATCAGCGACAAACTGAGGAGCAGCGCGATCCGCCTGCGAAATAAACGATACATCAAGGAATACCACCCTTCTTTTATTCAGAATGAACGATCACGTGAATATAAATTCAACAGTCACCCCCTTTACGAATTTTGAAAAAGCAGCTGCTTGCGCAGACTGCTTTTTCGTTTAGGTCATTTACTTCGTGGATTGAAACCATTCATTTGCTGCGGCCACCATATCAGCTCCACCTTCGGCTCTCCATTGAGCCAAGAATTGATCGTAAGCATCAATCGGCTTCGCTCCGGAAATGAATTGCAGCACATTGTCATCGAGCATGGTCGTCAACTTCAGCAGGTTTTTGGATACGGCTTCAATCGGCGGTGCCGTTGACATCGGATCCACAACGATGATGCCTTCGGCATTCTTCTGGAAGGCTTCGAAATGCGCTTGCAGAATCGGATCTTTACGTACGCGTGCCTGCCAGTAGATCGGGTATTTCTCTTCGTCTACCCCTGTCAGGAAGCTGCTTGCATTACTCAATTCATCATTGAAAATCGGCAGAATCGGATAGTATTTTTCGTCTTTCACTTCATAGTGGACCCCTTCTTTACCCAGCGCGATGCCTTTGAAGGTCTCCGGCTCCATCTTCGCGTTCAGGAATTCCATGGCGGCTTCCTTGTTCTTCGAGGATTTCAGGATGGCTACATACCAAGTGGTATTCGCTTTCGCTCCGACCACGGCTTTGCCGTCCTTGCCTTTCAGATAAGGAATGATGGACGTTTTGGCTTCCGGGAAGTTTTTCTCCAATGCGGCAATCGTCGTGCCTGCGTTCCACCATGCCAGCTTATACATCGCCGCATTGCCGCCCGAGAATTTCTCGATGGACTTTTGTGCGGTATTGATCGGCGTTTCGGTGTCCAGCAGACCCTCTTTGTACAGTTTGTTCATAAAGGTGATGTATTCTTTCATTTCCGGCTGCTCGGCACGATGCACCAGCTTGCCGTCAACCTCTTTCCAATCGGTCAAAATGCCGAATGTCGTTGCGATATCACCATACAGGGAGTCCTTGCTCATGGTGAGCGGAATGACTTTTTTCTTCTCTTTAATCGTTTTGAGCACGTTGTACAGCTCATCGGCGGTCGTAGGCGTAGCCAGCCCCAATTCATCCATCCAATCCTGTCTGACCACAAGCTCTTCCCCGATGCTTACGCCCGCGCCGGTTTCAGGAATGCCGTAGATCTTGCCGTCGATTGTTGCACTGCCGAAGGATTCTTGTTTAATGGACTGTTTAATATAGTTGCCGTGGGATTCCAACAGCTCATCGATCGGCTCGAGCGCTCCCGCAGAGGCCAGATTGTAGAACTGGGCCGCATTCAATTTCACCAGATCATAGTTATCTTTGCTGGACACGAGCAGGTTCAGCTTCTCGTCCGCGTTCTCGGCCGGCAGCAGCTCGTATTCCACGTTGAATCCGGTTCTTTCCTGGATGTACTTGGCCACGTATTCGGTCTTCGGATCAAACAATCCATATTGCATGATCATGCGCAGACCCGGTTTTTCAGCCGTTGTGTCTTTGTTTCCCTCGTCTTTCGGGGTGCTTGCCGGTGTGTCCGATGGCTGAGCCGCCGGCGTGTTCGTCGTGCCGCCTCCCCCGCCGCCGCATCCGGACAGCGCCAGCGTGAATCCGAGAATCCCGGCCAGTACCGCGGATTTTTTAATCTTGATCATGGATAACCCTCCTTGTGATTGAGAAATTCAATGAATTCTGCCAGCTGAGCAATACGAAGCGCATCACCACCTTTAAGATAACCCCACAAAGTGGGGCCTTGCTCCGAAGTCCATTCAGGTACTCTGCGGGGACCCCGGAAATTATAACTTCTATAATGTTAAGAAAAACGTCTATCAACGTACTCTCAAAGAAGACAGACCGCGTGAAGCGGTAGTTTTTCTTGCGATACCAGGCTGCAGATCCTCCAAAGTTTATACTTACTGATATCTTCAGAAAACCTGATGACCTTAACCTTTAACCGAACCCACCAGCACGCCTTTGACAAAATACTTTTGCAGGAACGGATACACCAGCAAAATCGGGATCGTTGCCAGCAGGATCGAGGAAGCTTGTATGGACTGCGGCGTTGCGTTGATCGCGGCGTCGACATTGTCCTTCAGGAAATCCCCGCTGGACGAAACCAGCAGTTCCTTCAGGTACAGCTGCATCGGTTTGATCGCCGGATCGGTAATGTAGATCATCGCTGCAAAATAGTCGTTCCAGAAAGCAACCGCGAAGAACAATCCGATCGTTGCCATGACGGGGAGCGAGAGCGGCACGATGACCGAAACCAAAATGCGGATGTTCCCCGCGCCGTCCAGCTTGGCGGATTCCTCCAGCTCATCCGGAAGACCTTCGAAATAGTTTTTGATGATCAGCATGTTGTACACGTTCACCATCGCCGGCAGGAACAACACCGGGAAGGAGTTCACCAGATTCAAATTCTGCATGAGCAGGTAAGTCGGAATCAGTCCGCCGCTGAAGAGCATCGTGAATACGAAGATCAACAGAAGGCCTTTCCGTCCGCGCAGCCGGTATTTGGACAACGGATAAGCCGTCAGCGTGGTCAAAAACAAGCTGCAAGCCGTTCCGACGATCGTCAGAAAGATGGACACCTTGAGCGAATTCAAGAACATGGAATCCTGCAGCACGTACTTGTACGTTTCGAATTGAACCCCGACCGGGAGCAGCCCAACCTGACCCGATATGACGGCTCCCTCGCTGCTCAGGGATTTCGCGATCAGGTTCATGAAAGGCAGCAGGGTCGTTAAACCCATCACGATGAAGAACGTATAATTAAATACCGAGAAGCATTTTTCCGAGAACGACGTTTTGATGACACCTCGGGTGGTGTTTGTTCCTTCCAAAGCTTTTTTGTGATCCATTTGTGCCACCCTTTCTTTACCAGATCCCGCGCTGTAAGTATTTTCTGCTCATGGCATTGCCGAGAATGACCAACGTGAACGATATCACCGCTTCGAACAAGCCGACCGCGGTCGAGAAGCTATAGTCCTGGTTCCCTAAGCCTTGCCGGTAAACATAGGTACCAATGACATCCGACACCTGGTACACCACCGGGTTGTACATGACCAGAATCTGCTCGGTTCCCGCTTCCAGCACATTCCCTAGCCGCAGGATAAACATCAGGACAATGATTGGAGCAATCCCCGGCAGCGTGATGTGCCACAGCTGCTTCCAGCGTCCGGCACCGTCAATCTTCGCCGCTTCATACAGCATCGGATCGATCATTGTAAACGCTGCCAAATATACGATGGTGCTCCAGCCCGTTTCCTTCCAGCCCGCCGACGTGATCAGCACGCTCCGGAACACGCTGTTATCCAGGAAGAACGCAATCTGCTCCATGCCGAGAGACACCAGCAATTTGTTGACGATTCCTCCATTCGTCGAGAGCAAGTCGATAAACAATCCGCCAACGATGACCCAGGACAAGAAATGCGGAAGATAGATGACGGTTTGCACCGTGCGTTTAAATACCATATGCCTCAGCTCATTGAGCATCAGTGCGATAATGATAGGGAGCGGAAACAAGATCACGATTTTCAGGAAGCTGATGATGACCGTATTTTTGAATACCTGAGCAAAATCCGGCGACGTGAACAGCTTCTCGAAATGCTTCCATCCTACCCACGGGCTGTCGGCAAATCCGGTGAAGATGTTGAAATCCTTAAATGCGATCGTGATCCCGTACATCGGCGTGTACTTGAACAGTAAAATGAACAAAATGCCCGGCACGAGCAGCAGATAAAGATCCCACTCTTTCCATATATCGGACCCTAAACGCCCCCAATACCCTCGTTTTGGCTTCATCTCTCTATGCGGTGCGGGCGATGGTTCTAACGTGGGTTTCATCGACTCGTCTCCCCCTTTCTATTGATTCAATCTCCTTGGTTACTACAAATTGTAATTCCCTGCGCCGGGACTGAGTAGGCGAGGATCATTACTATTTATGGTAATATGATGTTGTGTTGGGGCACGGACGTCAGTAATTATGCCATGGGGCTGCGGTGGGTGTTTCATGGGATGTTAACTTGTGATGATCGGCGAACCGTTGCCATCGAAATTCGTAACTGGAATTCAAAGCATTTGCTTTCAAAACCCTAGGAGCTTTTGAACCAACATCAAAAAAAGAGGGTTGTTCATCACTCCGCATGCGGATTGTTCTTCCGATCCCTGTTACCCCCGGATTTCATCCGAATGGATAGACAATGTGGAAATCCGGTGATAAAGGGGACCGCTGCCGCTTCTCCAGAACAATTCCGCCTGCTCCGTTGAAGCTGATTCAATCGTGGTGTTGGCATTCGAAATACGGCAATGCCGTGCTTCGTCGCCAAGCGAGGCCACCTCTGCTCTGCGCCGAGCGTGGCCTCCCTAGCCCCAACCATTCTGCGCGGGTGATTACTTCCGCCCTGCCGATGGTTGGGGCTGGGGGTAAACGCAAACGAGCCGCTCGGGATATTGGCCCCGAACGGCTCGTTTGCTTGGTTTATGTAACTGCGCACGCACTGCTGCGCTGCGTTTTGCCCCCTCCCCCATCCTAATAGGGGGAGGGTGGGGGACCCACGCGGACCAGCGGAGCGGATGAATCGATTCCAGAAAAGCGAAGCGGTCGCCCGAAAGTTTTCCAACGGAAAACTCGCATCGAAAGCATTGACTGGAGCCGAATTTCTTCCGCTGTCATCATTATTCCAGGAAATTTGGCGACAACAGCGATTGGAGGAACGATACGGCCGCGCAGCGGGCTTTCAGATGTGGGCAGCAGTGCCGTACGGCCTCTCCCATATTCTTATCCCTTGAACTCCCCCGGATTCACGCCCCAATACTTCCGAAACACCTTGGTGAAGTAACTGACATCGCGGTATCCGACCAGCCGGGCGGCGTCGTACACCTTGAGTCCGTCCTGCAGCAGCGACTTGGCCCGCTCCATTTTGCGTTCCAGCACGTAAGCGGAGAAGACGACCCCCATTTCCTGCTTGAACAGCCGGCTGAGGTAGGAAGAATTCACGTAAAGCCGGTCCGCTACCGTGTGCAGTGTAATTTCCTGGTCCATCTCCTCCTCGAGCAAGTTCAGAATGTCCTTTACCACCTGATTGCTTGTCGTTTTCCGCTGTTCGCCCATAAACGTGATGATATGCTTTACCGTTCGCTCCAGGAGCGACCAGGTTTGCATTTTGGTGCTCAGCAGCTTGACGTTGTGGAAATATTCGATATCGTCGCCGACGACTCTTTTTACCGTCCAGCCCTGCTTCTGGATCATGCGGGTAAAGAAGCTGTTCATGTAAAGCACCGCCTCCTGGAATTCGTCCGAGGATTCCGACCTCGAGAAGGCTTCCTCCCATAATCCCTTCAGCGCCTCCAGCGCCTTCGTTTCATCCGCCGTTTCCAGTGCGATCTCCAGCGTCTTCTCCAGGTTCTGCTGCACGATCACGCCCTGAATATCCCGCTGGAGCTGCTCCCGGTAAGGAATCGCGAGGTCGTGTCCATACACGACGCGCTCCTGAAGCGCCCGGCAAGCCTGCGCATACAAGAGGCTCATCTCCTCGATCGTCCCGATGGATGCACAGATGCCGGCGCTGGCCGTTATCTTCAGCACCTCCCTCGTTTGGGAGAGGAGCTTGGATACGTCCGCATTCAGCCGCAGCATGGCTTCTTTGGCATCCTGGCTTTCCTCCAGGATCAAGACCATCAGGAGCATATTGCCTGAATCCGACGTGATCCAGAGCGATGGATGGGACAGCAGCTCCTTGGCCAGGCACTGCATCGTAAACTGCAGCAGCTCGACATCCCCCCGCTGAAAGCGGGTCTCGCTCTCCGGCAGGGGGTCCAGATCCACCACGGCGACGGCGAAACGGTCATTTTCCTTCAATGAAACATATAATTCCCTGCCCTTGTTAAGGACGTCCTGTTTTGTATATTTGCCGCTGACCCATTGGATAAAAAAGAGATTTTGCAAATGCGGCAGATTGTCCTTCCATTTCTGCTCCAAGGCCGCTTTACGCTGCCACTGCTCCAAGTCCTCCCGCAGCTGCTGCCTCGCTTCAAGCACCGCTTCGAGAATGTCTTCCTCGCCGGCGGGCTTCAATAAATATTTGGACACCCCATATTCCAGCGCCAGCTGCGCAAATTCGAAGTTGTCATGTCCGCTCAGGATGATCATTTTTGTCAATCGGCTGATGTCCTGCCGGCTTCGCAGCTCGCCGAGGAGCGTCAGCCCGTCCATTTCAGGCATCTGTACATCGATCAGCATAATATCGGGTTTTTTTCGGCCTACCAGCTCAAGGGCTTCGATGCCGTTGGACGCCATGCCCACGACTTCAATCCCATGCTTGTCCCACGGGATATTGTAAGCCAGTGCGTTGCGCAGCCGGGGTTCATCTTCCACGATCATGAGATTCATTCGGTTTGTTCCCCTTTCGAGCATCTCTATATAAGTGTCTATTACAGGTTAAATTCCTTGCAGCGCTCCAGCGGGATGGAAATCGTGACGGTGGTGCCTTCCCCTGCCACGCTGTGTACCGTCAGATCCGCTTCTCTGCCATAATACAGCTTCATTCGGCCAAGCACGTTCCGAAGACCGAACAGATCCTTCACATGCTCTTCATCCTGGGAAGACGCGGGTACGCTGCGCGAGCCCATCATCTCCAGCTCATGCTGGATGTAGCGCAGCCGCTCTTCGCTGATCCCGGGCCCGTTATCCTGTACGCTGATAATCACCATGTTCCCTTTTTCAATCCGGCTGGAGATGACCAGGCTCCCTCCGG
>NZ_AEXS01000082.1:0-14558 GCF_000204455.1 Paenibacillus sp. HGF5
GGCGTTTCTATAATCAAATGCATAAGACACTCTGCCGGCGGCGCCATGACGGCCACCGCTTCATACCTGATTTAGAACCAGTCTTCGTTGACTACGGGCTCCTCACGCTTCTCGCAAAGCTCGCCGATCTTACTGTCCGGCGTGATGGTCACGGTCTCCGTGCCTTCAATCGCCGCTTGAATCAAGGCAGGCAGCTCGGTAAGCGAAGCCTCCACCTTCTCGATAATCTTCAGATTCGGATTGGTGGTCGGCGATTTAGGAACAAACAATGTGCAGCAATCCTCATACGGCAGAATCGACGTGTCAAATGTGCCGATGTCCATCGCAATGTTGATGATGTCGTTCTTATCCATCATGACGAGCGGCCGGAGCAGCGGCAGCTCGGTAGCTCTTCCGATCACATTCATGCTCGGCAGCGTTTGGCTGGCCACTTGTCCTAGGCTATCCCCGGTCACGATCGCCAGTGCACCTTCCCGCTCAGCAAGCGAGGAAGCAATCCGTAACATGGCTCTGCGCATAAAAGTAATGATCAGATTGTCCTGGCCGATACCGACAAAGGAGGTCTGCACATCGGTAAACGGCACCAGGTGAAGCTTGATTTTTCCTGTATAGCCCGATAACAGCCTCGTTAACTCCATGACCTTTTCCTTCGCAAGCTGGCTGGTGTAGGGGAAGCTGTAGAAGTGGACGCACTCAAGTTCAAGTCCCCTGCGCATCGCTGACCAGCCCGCTACAGGACTGTCAATTCCTCCGGAGAGGAGCAGCATTGCCTTCCCGTTCGTACCAAGGGGGTAACCGCCGGCGCCGGGAATCACTTCATAGTACAAATACGTCTCGTTCTCCCGAATTTCCACGCGCAGCTCCATATCGGGCTGCTTCACTTTCACTTTTAGCTGGGGATAGGTCCGCAGCAATGGCGAACCGACCAAATGATTCATCTCTTGCGAGGAATGAGGGAATTGCTTCCATACTCTTCTGGCATTGACCTTGAAGGTTACCGTGCCTTCCAGTTCCTTCTGCCCCACAAAATCAACCGCTGTTTCGATAATGCGGTCAGGTTCCGAAGAGCATACGCGAACAGGACTGATGGAAACCAGGCCAAACACCTTCTTCAGCACTTGAATCAGCGCCTCGGGAGACTCTCCGTTAAGCTCGACGTACAGGCGGCCGTATTCCTTGATGATTTTCGCGCCTGGATACGGTCTGAGCACGCTTCGAATATGATTCAGCACCGATCTCTCGAACCGGTTGCGGTTTTTGCCTTTCAGGGTAAACTCGCCAAAGCGAAGCAGCAGTTTATCGTAAGTCATCTCCGATTACCCTCTCTTTCTATGATGGGACGCAGGTTCCCGCAAACTTTCGCCAATACCTCGACCAGCCGCGCTGCATCGCCCAACTGATGCTCCTTGCCAAGACTGATACGAATTCCGGAGGAAGCTGCTTCCAAGTCTTTTCCCATCGCTAACAGTACCCGGCTGGGCTCGCTTAATTTCGACGAACAAGCCGATTTGGTCGATACGAGCATGCCCATCTCTTCCAGAGCATGGACCATCACCTCGGGTTTTAATCCCGGATATGAAAAATGAATGATGTGCGGCGCGCTCTGCTCGCTGCTGTTTAACACCAAGCCCGGAATTTTGCGGATGCCCTGAAACAGCAGCTCCCTGATCTCCGTCATCCTGGCATAAAGCTCAGGCTGATTTTCCCTGGACAATCGCATGGCCTTAGACATCGCTACCGCTCCGGCAACATTCTCCGTGCCCGCCCGATGCCCGCTCTCCTGGGATCCGCCGGATATCAAGGGAAAGAGCTGGACGCCTCGCCTGATGTACAGCACCCCCATTCCCCTTGGACCGTTGAACTTATGTGCGGACAAGCTGTACAAATCGGCCTGCCACCCGGATAGCGAGACCGGGACCTTGCCGAATCCCTGTACGCCATCGATATGCAGCAGCGTGCGCGGGTTCCGCTCCTTCACGATACGCCCCACGTCCGCCAGCGGCTGTACGGCCCCCGTTTCATTATTCACATGCATGATGCTGACCAGCACCGTATCTTTACGGACCGCTTCGCTTAAGGCAGCCAGATCCACCATGCCTTCGGCATCCACGGGAAGGTATGTCACTTCCCAGCCCAGCGTTTCCAGCTGTCTGCAGCATTCATATACGGATGGATGCTCGATTCCTGTCGTGATGATATGCTTGCCCCGGCTGCTGTACTGCATCGCAGCCCCTTTTATCGCCATGTTATTGCCCTCGGTTGCCCCGGACGTAAATACGATCTCATCCGGCTGAACGTCCAGCGCGGCTGCGCACACCTCTCTTGCCCTTTTCTGCAATTTGGCGGCCGCTTCGCCTGAACGGTGAAGGGCTGACGGGTTAGCATAATGAAGCTTCATGACTTCCGCCATCGTGTCCACTACTTCATCAAAAGGAGGGGTCGTTGCAGCGTGATCCCAATATATCAAGGTCATTTCCCCTTTCCATCTTACGCATCGCAGATTAAATAGCTTATGATTCCAGACCTTTATATTTACACAAAAAGACCAAACGGTAAAGCCGCACTCCATCTTGCCTTGGACAAGGCGGCGCTTATCGTTTGATCCTCTATCAGATTACTATTCGCCCCAGTCGGACTACAATGCGTATTTCGACTGGGCGTTCATGACTTTGCTAATGTATGCCTGGGTTTCCTTGGGCAATTCATGGGCCACGGACATCAGCTCTTCATCGCTGGATACACCCAAACCCGCGACGCGTGTCGGCCCTGCATTATAGGCAGCAAGCACCATGGCTATCTCTCCGCCAAACCGTTGGATCAGATTGGACAAATATTTGGTACCGCCCTCGATGTTCTGAGCCGGATCAAAAGGGTTGCTTACCCCGAGTCCTCTCGCCGTACCGTCCATGAGCTGCATCAGTCCCTTGGCACCTGCAGACGAGACCGCATGCGGATTAAACGAGGATTCTGCGTCGATGACCGCTTTGATCAACGATACCGGCACGCCATAGCGTTCCCCTGCCGCCGTAATTAAATCCTCAAAAGTCGTAGGCTTTGTTGCCCCGGTGTCGTTGACCTCTGCTTCTATCGAGGTGCTCGACGATACGGACTCATTCACAACGCCTAACTGCTGCCACAACAGCCCGTCCTTAAAGGTGACGCCGGGCGCCAGCTGTGTCATGGAACGTTCAACCGGTTTGGAAGTGGATTCTTCGTTAAGCAGGCTGCTCAGCACATTGACAAATCCGGCTGACGATTCGGTGGAATTCGTATTCATCTGTGATACATCCGTCATTTGCTTCCATGATATCGGATCTATTTGCATCGTTTAACTCACTTTCTGCCGTTAAATTTCAAACTTGTCCTTATTTTATCACGGAACTGGAACAATCTGCTATACCTATTCGACAAAAAAATAGGCGGAGCAACCCTTCTTCCCGGTTGACCCGCCCATATTGAACGATGATAAATAAATCAATCATTATCTGCTGAAAGGAATCAAGATAAAATAACTGAGCGTCGCCAGAATGCCGAGTCCTATGGACCAAGCACCTGTCGTTCTGCTGCCTTTGCTGTAAGCGTAATAACCCACGACAGCCGCGATAGGTCCGAGAATGACCGACCACATGAACAAGGAGGCTATTCCTAATACCAGGCCTACGTATCCGACCGCCCGGCCGGTGGACAGATCCGTCTTATCCTCGTCTGCATGGCGTACCGAAGTTTCCATTGGCGGAGCCACCTCGGCTGCATATTCCTCGCGGTGGTCCTTCCGCGGGAAGTCTACCCGGTTTCGCTTGCCTTGAACAACCTTCATTTTATTTTTGCGATGTTTTTTATCCATAGCTCGCTTCCTCCATTTCCATCATCCTAAAGTGCCCGGAACCCGGACTTTATCCGGGGCTTCTGCCCGTCAGCCCTTCGGCTTGAAGGTCAGACAGCAGGTCTCGGAAGACTTGTCAGCAACATCCTGATGATCGTCTACGTAAGGCTCTGCCCCATACTCTTCGTTAAGTTTCACATTCGCATGACGGTCAATCTCGATCATAATCATCTCGGCATGACATAAATTTTGTTCTCCCCAGTAATGGCAATTGCTGACACTGCACTTCACTAATGGTTTGGCTTCGTTGGCCATTTTAGCATCACCTCGTCAACATTTTTTCCTATGTTTATGGCCGGTATGCACGAGAACGATTGTCAGTTGGTGCCTTAGGCGCATAACGCAAAAAAGAGATGCCAACAGTTGGCATCTCTTGAGTCTTCCATAATTATACTAAGCGTGGCTTCTCTCGGATTGCATCCGGCGCTCCGTCAAATAATCGCTCTCGTAATAAGCAAGATCGTCGCGAAGCTCTTCATAAATCTTGGTAATGTTCATGATGACGTCACGTGCGGGACGTACCGGCTTCTTCCGGAAACGGATGGCATCCTGTCCGGTGTAGGCGTAACGACCATCTTCGGAATAACTTTCGTTTTTGGGATAAAAGAAGCTGTTCACGCAGCGATGATACAAATTATACAAAGCCTTCTCGGCAAAATCGATATCAAAATTAGGGCGACGCTGTACAACGCCTAGCTTCTCATAGGAAACTTCAGAAAATACGAGCAAATGGCGAACATCCGACAGAAATCCTTTGTAAAAGTGAACGGTTTCCTCGTCCTGTTCCGTTACCAATTGAGATAAAGCATGTTCATTCAAAAACGTTTCCATAATCGAAATAGCAGATTTCAACTTTTCTCTGGATTCTGAGCATAATTTCTGAAGATTGTCTGCTGGCATTACGATAGATCCCCCTTAAATGGTCGTGACCCTGCGGGCCAAAATGGCCTGACGGTCATGCTAATATGTACTATCCTAACACAAATTTTGGGATAACGAAATCCCTATCATGAATACACTTACAAGGTTATTTTTAGTACATTTTTTTGGCGTATTCACTCTTATTGGCTAAAGATTTCTTGCACGCATAAAAAGGATACACTCTTCCCACGCTAAGATTACTTACAATCCTGAAATGCGGCGAGGAGGAAAATATGTGAAATCTCGTACCTTTTGGAGCATTATAGGGGCAGCGTCAGTTATTGGCGCGCTTTTGATCTTGCTGTTCATCCCCGGATCGAAACAGCCGGCTCCAACGGCTGAACCGTCACGGCCCTTAAAACCCCAGCAGGAGAACAAGGCCAAGCATTTTACCATGCTGGGCGATATCCAGGCAACGGATCAATTAAACCGTCTCGATGCCAGGGGACACCTCCGCAAAATGCTGAGCAATGACGCTTTGCGCAGTGCGGGGCAAGTCAAGGCGTATACGCAGAAAGAGCAAAAAATGCACAAGCATTTTCAGCAAGTACGCTGGTATAACCTCAAGGAAAATAAAATGGCGGACATTCAAGGCCAGCTTCCCAAAATGAGCAAAACCGACAAAAATCGGATCGCCCATCATTTTCAACTGGCGCAGCAGAAATTGAAACGCGGGGAAGCTTACGATTCCCCCAAATTCAACGCGGCGGGGCAGCCTTATTTTGTTGTGGCCGAACCGTCCAAGGATGGCAGATATGGCGCTGCCGCCCTGGTCAATCAAGCCGTGCTCCAAGAGGTAAGCAATCACCAGAAGCGGAATCTCCGCTTAATTCCGTATCCGAAGGAAGGCAAATTCCGGGTCGAGTCCATCCATGCGGATACCCTCTCCGACATCACCGTCAAAACCGGCCATGATAATGAAAAGGCCAGCCATTTTTACGAAAATGAAATCGTGGTGTCCTTTCAAAATGAACCGTCAAAGCAGCAGCTGCTGGATATCTCCAGGGAAATATCATGCGAAACGCCAAGGAAACTGGGTTATGCCTATGTTTTCCGTTCCAGAGATATGGATTACCAGAAGCTTCGCTCCTATTTCCAGCAAAAGTGGAAAATCAAATACACGGAGCCTCACTACATTTATTTAACCAATGATCGCAGCCCTCAATCCCGGGTTAACTCGGATTTCACGGATGGGGCGAATGCCCAAGTCAATATTCCGAATGATCTCCTGTTTTCGGAATATCAATGGAATCTGCCCGTCATCGAGACAAACCGGGGCTGGGATCTGTCCAAAGGCAGCGAAGATGTCATCATCGCCGTAATTGACACTGGGGTGGATCTTCAGCATTCCGATTTGGACGGACAATTGGTGGAAGGGTACAACATTGTCGAGAAAGACAAACAGCCGCTGGATGATGTGGGGCACGGGACGCACGTAGCCGGCATCATCGGTGCCCTGGTCAACAACGGCGAAGGCGTTGCGGGCGTTAGCTGGTACAACAAAATCATGCCGGTTAAGGCGCTTGACGGATCCGGATCGGGAACAACCTATGCCGTCGCGGAGGGCATTATTTGGGCCACGGATCACGGAGCCAAGGTGATCAATATGAGTCTTGGCAACTATGCGGACTCCCAGTTCCTGCATGATGCCGTCAAATACGCGTATGATCGCGATGTTGTGCTTGTTGCCGCATCAGGAAACGACAACACGGAGCGTCCCGGCTATCCTGCCGCCTATCCGGAGGTGCTGGCTGTCGCCGCAACGGATTCCAATCAGAAGCGGGCGGAATATTCCAACTACGGCGATTACATCGATGTGGCCGCTCCAGGGACCAATATCGCAAGCACCTTCCCGGGAAATCAATATGCCGCTCTGTCCGGGACCTCCATGGCAAGTCCCCATGCAGCCGCCATGGCGGGGCTTATCCGTTCCCTTAACCCTGACCTGACCAATCAAGAGGTCATGGACGTCATGATCAACCAAGCGGTGGATCTCGGCGACAAGGGAAGGGATAAATATTACGGTCACGGTCAGATCGATATCTTCCAGTCCTTGAAAGCGGTTGGCGCCCCTGAAGTGCCTCTTCAAATGTGGCCCGGCCGTACCCTTCGCAATCTGGAACAAGAGCTCCGCAAATTAAACGGCTCAACGAATAAAAGATAAAGAATAAAGCAGCTTCCGCCCTCTCGCGTTGGCTGCTTTATTCATGATCCGAGGCAATGCCGCCTTGTTTATTTCTTCCGGCGGGTACGGCTGGTACGCACTGTAGCTTTCTTGGAACGCTTGCCGGATACCGTAACGCCGCCATAGCCTCCATTTTCGGTTACGACTTCCTCTTCGCTGTACGTGTACAGATGTTTTTCTACCGGGACGCAGTGAATCTTATCCACCACTTTTATAGGATGAATAACCGGTACGATTTGCGGTACATAGTGGTCTCTCACGACTACAATCGGATCGCACACAATCGGGGACACCGGAGGACATGGATAATCGTTATGACAAGACATGTGTTTGCATCTCCTTTCCGTTGATGATTATAGCTTATTATCCCAAGGGCTTTTTGGTATGGACGATTATCCGTACAGGGCACATGATCTCCCAATATTTTCACAAATCCAGAAGAAAAACGTCTATCGACGTACTTTCTCAGAAGACAGACCGCGGTTAGCGGTTAGAGGAAGTTTTCCATGCGATATCAGGAAGACCCAAGCTTCGAAGTTTATACTTTCTGATACTTGAAAAAACGCGCATTTCCTGTACACCCCGCAAGGAGTGAAAAGAAAATACGCGTTTGTACCATAGCATATTCATAAACGTTGTGCAGTTGGGAAAGTTTTCCGTAAGCCGGGTTCTGTGCTCTTCGTGGTCATAGCGGGAACTACCCTGCCACCATAAGCGACAATCATCTATCTAGGCCGATCATTGCTAATCGGCTCAAGCGACCAACCCGGACGCGCCTCGGGCTAAGGCTGTCTCCTCGAAGGAGACTGCGTCCCATTAGGTCTTGCTCCAGGTGGGGTTTACCAGGAACGAAGTCACCAGCGTTCCTCGGGGTCTCTTACACCTCGGTTCCATCCTTGCCTGTACCGCCCTAAGGCGGCCATCGGCGGTCCATTTCTGTGGCACTATCCTTCAACTCGCGCTGACTGGACGTTATCCAGCACCCTGCCCTATGGAGCCCGGACTTTCCTCTCGCGGCTTTGAGGCCGCCAGCGATTGTCTGTCAAACTTTCCGGACAACATTACATATTATATCGTGATTCCATGCGGTACACAACCATTAAACATTAACAACAGCTGATTATTTTCCCATTCCGAAATCAAACAAACTGGAACGGCTCCGTATTGATGCGGGAAGCCACGACCCGGGTTTCGTACTTATGCTCCCGCAGCTTCTGCTCCATCCACTCGGCAACTTTGACTTTCATGATCTTCTCGGCATTGTGGCCCGGATCAATGATGGTAAGTCCTGCGGCCAGCGCGTCCTGTGCCGTATGATAATCCACATCCCCCGTTACCAGCACGTCTGCTCCCCGGAACAGCGCCTTCATCATGTAGCGTCCTCCAGATCCGCCTATAACGGCTGCCTTGCGTAGGGTACGGCCGAGTTCTCCTACTACGCGAACATGAGGGACCTCCAGCTTCACTTTTACCACGTCGACCAGCTCAGCCAGCGTCAGGGGCTCCTTCAGCTTTCCGACACGTCCAAGACCGAGGGATCTTCCCTTCAAGTCCATGTTATACAGATCGTAGGCAACCTCTTCATAAGGATGCGCCTTGAGCATAGCCTGGATGACCTTGTTCTTAATCGTGTGGGGAACGATCGTTTCGATCCGGACCTCGTCTGCCCGTTCCATCTTCCCTTCCTTGCCTTGATAAGGGGTGCTGCCTTCTCTTGGAACGAAGGTGCCGAAGCCCTCGATATTGAAGCTGCAGTGGCTGTAATTTCCGATCCAGCCTGCGCCGGCTCCGAGCACGGCATCCAGCACCTCTTGATGGTGGCTCTTCGGAACAAACACCACCAGCTTGGACAGCTGCTCGTTATGCATGTCATGGATGGGCGACGTGTCCTCGATGCCCAGCGCCTCCGCCATCCAATCGTTCATGCCGCCCTCGGTTACGTCCAGATTCGTATGGCTTACATAGACCGCGATGTCGTGTTTGATCAGCTTCTCGTATACCTTGCCCATCGGCGTATCCGTCTGCAGCTGCTTCAGCGGACGGTAGATAATCGCATGATGCGCGATAATCAGGTCGGCCCCAAGCTCAATGGCTTCATCCACCACTTCGTCATTCACGTCCAGTGCAATCAGCACCGTACGGATGTCCTTTTGCAAAGTTCCAAGCTGGAGCCCGATCCGGTCATCGGGTTCGGCCACGTGCTTGGGGGCCAGTTGTTCCATGAATTGAATTACGGTTTGTCCTTTGGCAAGCATGCCAGCACCTCCTGAATAAACTCGATATCCGATCGAATCTCGCTCGCCTTATCGGCCGCCGCGGGCAGATCCGAACGCGATAGCGACTGAAGTATATACCCCATCTTCTCCATCTCCGACGTCCACTTATCATGGAAAACCGGATTCGGGGATTGCGTCAACCAAGGTCCCATACGGAACAGCCAGTCCGCGGAAAGCCGGACACCGTCTCCGATCGTCCTTTCCTTGTATACCTGTTCATTCGTCAGGCCGGTTGTATCCGAAGGCTCTGCGACCAGCACCTCGTAAATTTTCCCGTCTTCCTCCAGGATCCATTCCTCGATCAGCACCCAGCCATGGGAATGCAGCCATCTGCGCAAAATGTCCTCTCCCACGTTCGGCTGTAAAACAAGCCTGCGAACGCCGGCCAGCTTCTCGATCCCGCGATCCAGAATCGCTGCAATCAGGCTGCCGCCCATGCCGGCAATGGTAATAACGTCCGCCTCACCGGCCGAGAGCACATTCAATCCGTCCCCTTTTCGCACGCTGATGACATCGGTCATCCCTGATTCGATGACCTGCTTGACGGCAGCATCGTATGGGCCTGGATTTACCTCACCGGCGACAGCTTGAACCGCAGCTCCGCACTCCACGGCAGCCACGGGCAGCAAGGCATGATCCGAACCGATATCTGCAAGTTTGCTGCCGCGAGGAATCTTCTCCAGAATTTTCGTTAATCTTCTTGATAATTTCAATGCTGACACCCTTACATTCCATATTTTCGTTCCATCCACGATCTATCCATTACCCTAACAGACACGATACCAAACTGCAAACCCGCAAATCCGGCAAACCAACCCTGGTGCCAGGTCATTTGCAATGGGTCTGGAAAAGAGCTAAAATAAAGACCAATACAACAAATGCAGGAAGAAATTCCAGAACCAAGAAACGTCATTCACCCTGCTTGCATTCGAAAAAAAGGACCTGCTGCGTTACTGCAGAAGGTCCGTGGATTAAGCTATTCGAGAAAATCCTTTAACCGTTTGCTGCGGCTCGGGTGACGAAGCTTACGGAGCGCTTTGGCTTCGATCTGCCGTATCCGCTCACGCGTAACGCCGAATACTTTGCCGACCTCTTCCAGCGTTCTTGTGCGGCCGTCATCGAGTCCGAAACGAAGGCGAAGGACATTCTCCTCGCGCTCTGTCAGCGTATCCAGCACGTCCTCGAGCTGTTCCTTCAGGAGCTCGTAGGCAGCCGCGTCAGCAGGAGCGAGTGCTTCCTGATCCTCGATGAAATCCCCAAGATGGGAATCGTCCTCTTCGCCGATCGGCGTTTCCAGCGAAACCGGCTCCTGGGCAATCTTCATGATCTCCCGGACCTTCTCAACGCTGAGTTCCATCTCTGCAGCAATTTCCTCCGGCGAAGGCTCACGTCCAAGCTCCTGCAGAAGCTGTCTGGATACACGTATCAGCTTGTTGATGGTCTCTACCATATGCACGGGAATACGGATGGTACGGGCCTGGTCCGCGATCGCGCGCGTGATCGCTTGGCGAATCCACCAAGTCGCATACGTACTGAATTTGAAGCCTTTTTTGTAATCGAATTTCTCCACGGCTTTGATCAAACCCATGTTGCCCTCCTGGATCAAATCCAGGAACAGCATTCCACGACCCACATAACGCTTCGCAATACTTACGACGAGACGCAGGTTGGCTTCGGCCAGACGGCGCTTGGCTTCTTCATCTCCCTGTTCAATCCGGTTGGCAAGCTCAATCTCATCATCCGCGGACAACAGCGGAACCCGTCCAATTTCCTTCAGGTACATCCGAACCGGGTCGTTAATCTTGATCCCCGGAGGCAGTGAAAGATCGTCGTCAAATCCAAAATCCTCATTATCATGGGATTCGGAATCTCCCGATTGCCGGTGAGGGCCCTCTTCGTCATTTTCATTTACCACATCGATACCCAGGTCGGCCAGCTGCTCATAGAACTCTTCCATCTGCTCCGTGTCCTGATCAAATGGCGACAATTTCTCCATAATATCTTTATAGCTTAATACGGATCTCTTTTTACCCTGTTCAATCAACTGATCCTTGACTTGATCCAGCGTAAATTCCGTTTCTAGTTCAGTATGCTGATCATTCGCCATCATTCGACTCCCTCCTCCCTAGAAACAGCAATGCGCGGGGCTTCATTGTCTTTCTAGGGCGATAATCTCACTTGCAATTTGCGCGGCTCGCAAAAAATCACCTGAGCGCTCCGCTTTTATCATTTCTTCTTTTTTCTGGTCGATCTCTCTTTGCTGCGGAAATTTCAGCACCTCGCGTATGCAATCATCGAGCACTTGAACGTTCCACTCGGCGGGTGCTTCCATCATCATGATCGAGCTGACCGTCATTTCCAAACGATCGTCTTGGAGCGATGACATGAAACGGCTGATATCCGGAGATTTGCCCTGTGCGTAAAAAGCATATAGATAAGCAGCGATTGCCGCATGATCTTCAATATTAAACGCTTCTCCCAGGCGATCGCCAACGTATCGCGCGGCCTCCGCATCCTGCAGCATCAGCGACAGCAGCCGCCGTTCTGCAGCATGGTAAGCAGGCAGAAGTGCCGGGGCGGGCTGGCGCCCTTTTTTATGCCTACCATTATTCCACCTTTTTTCCTTATTATCCCCATCGCCCATCTTTTTTTGCATCGATTGCCGAAGCAGATTGCAATCCTGCTTAAGACTTTCGTAGGAAAGATGAAGCTCGGAGGATAATTCCCTCAAATAAACCTCCCGTTCGGTTGAGGAATTCAGTACGGCGATAATGGGCAGTGCCTCTTTGGCGTACGCAATTTTACCATCTTCTTCTAGCAGTATATGGTTTTTCTTCAGATATATAAGTTTAAATTTTGTTGTTGAAACGGCTGTTTCTACCACATGCCTGAAACGCTCGGGACCGAACTTGCGGATATAATCATCCGGGTCCATTCCTTCGTTCACCAAAGCGATTCGTACCTTGAGACCAACGCCTTCCAGCATTGGAATGACTTTTGACGCGGCGGCCATGCCGGCTTTATCGCCATCATAGACAACAACAACTTCTTCAGCCACCGATTTCATGATTGCCACTTGGTTTTCCGTTAGAGAGGTTCCCATCGTTGCCACGCCGTTGTGCAGTCCTGCTTCCCATGACGAAATGACATCGCCGTATCCTTCGAATAATAGGATTTGACGCAATTTGCGTATGGATGTTTTGGCCTGGTGCAGGTTGTACAATGTACGGCTCTTATTAAATAGAAGTGTCTCCGGGGAATTCAGGTACTTCGGTTGACCGTCCCCCAGTATTCTGCCAGCAAACGCGATGACCTTGCCGCTGCGGTCATGTATCGGAAACATGATTCGTCCGCGAAAACGGTCGAGATAGCCTTCTTGTTCA
Organism: Paenibacillus sp. HGF5; assembly: GCF_000204455.1. Taxonomy (NCBI): domain Bacteria; kingdom Bacillati; phylum Bacillota; class Bacilli; order Caryophanales; family Paenibacillaceae; genus Paenibacillus; species Paenibacillus sp. HGF5. Next base: position 12,649 of record NZ_AEXS01000082.1, read on the forward strand.
TGTCTTGCGGATAATAAACCGCCTCTTTCCATCTCTTTCAAGTCAAAGGAGCGTTTGGTCAGGAACTGAACCAGCGTGTCCCAACGATCTGGCGCATAACCGATTTGAAACTGATCAATCATCTTGTCGTTCATTCCGCGGGCTCTTAAATACTTCATGGCTTCCGTACCATGTTCCGTATTCTTCAGCAGGAAATGGTACAGCTTGGCGCTAAGCTCATACGCTTCAATCAAACGTTCTTTTTCCGGATTACGAGGAATTACGGGAACTCCTTGACCTTCCGGCAACGAGATATCATTCTCTTCTGCCATTGTCTTGACGGCTTCGGGAAAAGAAAATCCTTCGATTTCCATTCTAAACTTAATGGCGTTTCCGCCCTTACCGCAGCCATAGCAGTAAAAGATTTGGCGTTCCGGTGTAACCGTAAAGGAAGGAGTCTTCTCTGAGTGAAACGGGCATAAGCCCTTCAGGTATTTCCCCTGTTTGGTAAGATGCACGTATTTGCTGACCGTATCCACAATATCGCTTTTGGCCAGTACTTCCTCAATGACATCATCCGGAATATTGCCTTGTCCGGTACTCATCCAAACCACCTTCATCTCTTTTGGCACGTAAATAGTATTCGCTACGGGTGGACATTCTCCTGCAATTCACGCAAAAGTTTTGTCAGTTTATGTTGAAAAAACCTCCGGTCTTCGTCAAGCAGTTTCTTGGGCCCTTTGCCATACCTTCCTTGTTTCCTCGCCTTCGCCTGATGATGACGGGAATCCAGCATGAAATCAATATCCGTATTATGGAAAATACGGCCGCGAAAGGAGATCACGTGGCATGATTTGGCAAGCGCAAGCGCAGCCAGTCCATAATCCTGCGTCACCACGATATCCCCCCTGGATATGTGGTTGGCGATGTAGAGGTCCGCACTTTGATCACTCCGGTCCACCTGGATCGTCGTAACCCCTTCTTCGGCTTGCAGCAGATGATCATAGGAAGAAACAAGCAGCACCGGCACGCGGAATGCACGAGCAGTCTCTGCGATTTCCTTCTTGACTGGACAAGCATCCCCGTCAACCACGATCGAAATGGAGCTTTCGTTCATACGCATCACCGGCTCTTATCTTTAATCTTGGGTCCTTATTATGCTGTATATTATTATATACGTCTTTGGCCGATTAAAATCCTGCTGCCCAAATAAACAATGACCTTGCCCATGCTTGAATCCGTCCGTTCATAGCGAAAGCGCCATCCCGCGCTGAACCGCGGGCTGTCGCTTTCACTGAACAATACATTATACCATTTGCAAAATCATGCTGTCACTACTACCACACCAATTTCGTGAAATCGGCATACTGCTTCAGATCACCATCGATTCCAGAGAGCAGCGCGAGGCGATTGGCCCGAACCGCTTCGTCTTCAGCCATCACCATCACCGAATCAAAGAACCCGGTAATCGGCTCCCTTAGTCCACTCAGCAAGGACAGCGAACGTTCGCCCTCCGCTGCCTGCAGCGCGGCATGGTAATCTGCGCGAATCGCGTTCCAAGCTTCATAAAGCTTGTTTTCTTCCGATTCCGTGAACAGTTCGGCGTTGACAGCGGCCTTACCCGCTTTGGCAGCCAAATTGCTGACCCGGTTGAAGGACTCTACCGTCGTTTTGAAATCCTGGACGCTCTCCACGGCATTCATCAGCGCATGGCCGCGGGATACGACGGACACCACATGATCGAATCCGGCCGTAATAACCGCATCCACCACATCATAACGCTGGTCTTCGGACAACAGCTTCTTCACGCGAAGCCCGAAGAACTCCTTAAGGTCTTTGCGGATTTCGTCCGTCGATCGCTTCAATACGCGAATGTTCTCGTGAACCTCGAGCGCCACGCCGAACACGTCGGATAAAGTCACCGGAAGTTT
>NZ_AEXS01000081.1:0-9586 GCF_000204455.1 Paenibacillus sp. HGF5
CCGCTGCCCTGCCGGGATACGACGTAGCCCTCGGCCATCAGCATGTCATAACACTGCGCAGCCGATCCCCTGGACACCCCGTAGAGCCTGGCCAGCTCGCGGGTTGCGGGAAGCCTCGTTCCTTCCGGCAGCTTGCCGCTATGAATCGCGGCGCGAATCGCGTGGTACAGAGCCAAATATTTAAATCGATATTGTTCCACATAGGTCTCGAACGGCAATCCAAGCTCCATGGCGATGTCTCCTCTATTTTGGGATTACGATCAAATTGGACTATATAAATTACTCTAAATTGGCGCTTTTTCCTTGTCAATGAACATCGTATGCTGTTATTCAAAATGATAGGGGGAGCATGTAACCATGAGAAGAGACGAATTTGCGATGGAGGATCCCCAAGAGATCGAGAACTTCCTTCGCGGGATGAGCTTTGGTTTCCTTGGAACGGCCGATGAGGAAGGAATCCCACGTGTAACGCCTTTGAATTTTGCCTATGTCAACGGAGCGTTCTATTTTCACGGCAGCCGGATGGGTGAGAAAATGGACCATCTCCGCCGGACGCCCGCCGTATGCTTCACCATAGCGGATGAGTATGCCCTCATCCCTTCCTATTTCTCCGACCCCGAGATGGCATGCCCGGCCACGGCCTATTTCAAAAGCGTTACCGCTATCGGCGAGGCCGTGATTGTAGACGATCTGGAGGAAAAAGCGCTTGCGATGGAGGCGCTGATGCAAAAGCTGCAGCCTGAAGGCGGATACCGCGCCATCGACGCGAACGACCGGGCTTACACCTCCAGACTGAAAGGGGTAGCCGTCATCCGGCTGACTCCGCAGCGGATGAGCGCCAAGTTCAAGTTCGGCCAGAACCTGAAGCCGGATCGGCTCCAAGCCGTCGTCGAAGGCCTGGAATGCCGCGGCAAGAATCGGGACGAGGAGACGGCAGGACTGATTTGCAAGTATCACCCTGGACCGCGTTAAAGCGTTACATTTATCCGTGACGGTTCCTGGGGTAGGTGGTATAATGTTAGGCAATGAAAACGTAAAGGCAACTTGTCACCTGCTCTTACCTTAACCAAAAGTATTCGGAAGGAAGGAATCAGTTCATGAACCCATTGGTTGGTCAATTGAATGGAAAAATGCAAGCTGGCAATCCGCATGTGTACGACATGCTCTCCACACTCGGCAGGGAAATCTACTTCCCGAAGGAAGGCATCCTGAGCCAATCCGCGGAAGCGACGAGCCATGCGAAAAAATATAACGCTACGATCGGCATTGCAACCGAGGGCGGAATCCCGATGCATCTGGGCGTCATCCAAGACAAACTTTCGGCATACCAGCCGAAGGATCTGTACCCGTATGCCCCTCCGGCCGGCAAGCCGGAGCTTCGCTCCGTATGGCGGAACAAGATGATTCAGGAAAATCCTTCGCTTGAAGGCAAGAGCTTCAGCAATCCGATCGTCACGAATGCGCTGACGCATGGACTTAGCATCGTAGCCGATTTGTTCGTGGATGAAGGGGATGCCGTCATTTATCCCGACAAAAACTGGGAAAATTACGAGCTGACCTTCGGCATTCGCCGCCATGGCATTCATGTAACCTATCCTCTCTTCACGGACGATATGAAATTTAACGCCGACGGACTTCGTCAGGCTCTGCTGAGCCAGAAGGATAAAGGCAAAGCCGTCGTTCTGCTGAACTTCCCGAACAACCCGACGGGCTACACGCCCGGCGCGGAGGAAGGTGCGGCCATCGTGTCCGCGATCCAGGAAGCTGCCGAGGCCGGCATGAACGTTGTCGTCGTAACGGATGATGCGTATTTCGGCTTGTTCTTTGAAGATTCGCTGAAGGAATCGCTCTTCGGACGCCTGGCTGGCCTTCATCCTCGCGTGCTTCCCGTGAAAGTCGACGGTGCTACGAAGGAAGAATTCGTTTGGGGATTCCGGGTCGGCTTCATTACGTATGCGGCTGAAGATAAAGACGTGCTGGACGCTCTGGAGCAGAAAACGCTCGGCATTATCCGCGCAACGATATCCAGTGCCTCCCATCCTTCGCAGACCTTTGTTCTGGAAGCGCTGAAATCGCCTGAATTCCACGAGCAGAAGGAAGAGAAATTCGTCATCATGAAGGGCCGAGCCAACAAAGTGAAGTCCATCCTCGACAGCGGCAAATACGGCGATGTTTGGGAGTACTATCCGTTCAACTCCGGCTACTTCATGTGCCTTAAGCTGAACACGGTAAACGCCGAGGAGCTCCGCTCCCATCTCATTCATGAGTATGGCGTAGGAACCATCGCCCTCGGCGAGCATGATCTCCGGATCGCCTTCTCTTGTATTGACGAGGAGTATTTGGAGGATCTGTTCGACCTGGTCTACAAAGGGATTCAGGATCTGCAGAAGGCCTGATGATCCATTGCATCCGAATATATCACCGTTTAGGTAAAATAAAGACCGGGAATTCTCCCCGGTCTTTATTTTTTCTTCTGCCATATCTAAACGCTCGCCCATACACATAGACCAATAGCTACATACAATACCGTGTACTATAAATCAACGAACTGAAAGGGGAATGAACATGGGTGCAGTTGAAGAAGTAAGACACGGCGGATATGGCGGATACGGCGGTGGATACGGAGTTGGAGCAATCCTGGTTCTCTTTATCCTGCTCGTTATCATCACTCGTTCTTTCTGGGTGTAATGACAACTAGATAACAGCCTATACTAGAAATCGCAGGTCGCCACGCGACGCACTGCGATTTCTACAGCCAACCCTAACCCATACGATAACCACCGATAGAAGGCCGGGACACTAATGTCCCGGCCTCTTCCCGTTTTATTCGTCGTCATCGTCTTCGCGCCGGCTCTTTCGGGCAGCGGCGCTTCGGAACAGGAACACAATCGCGATGCCTGCAGCCATCGTCCCGAGGACCCGTCCTGGCGCGTTAAGGATGCCCGGAACGAGCGGAAGCCACAGCAGTACGGCCCAGAACAGCTGTACCTGGAAGATCAGCTTGCCTTCATTGTCGCGGCGAGTTCCTTCCGGAAGCGGATAGACGTGCAGCCAGAACGATTCCGGGTGCAGCTTGCGCAGCGCAGACAATTGGAGCCCGACAATCATCAGGCTGATCAGATATACAAGCGCCGATACCAGGCTATCCCGGGTGGCCCATACGATAAAGGCTCCGAGCAGTCCGACACGGATCAGAATGCCCAGAATATCGCTGCGTGTCAGGCTCTTGATAAGAAGAAAACGATAAGCGCTCTCCTTCTTCCACGCCAATCCTTTCCCCCATCCGGACAGCCATTTCCGCGCATGGACGCGCTGCTCCCGCTGAGGCACATTCACGAACCAGCTCAGCACCATCATAACCCGGCTTGCCTGCCGCTGCTCGACGGCGATTAATCGCTCCCAGGCGACCAAGTGTTTGACGGGAACGGATAACGCAGCAACATACGTGAGGCCGAGCAGCGCCATGAATAGAAGGGCATGGCCCGTTGGATGCCATAGCCAGGCAGCCAGGCTCAGTGCCGGAACGATCCAGCGGAGTGCCCGATAGGCTGCTGCCGCGTTCCGTGACACCATAAGCTGCTCCTTCCAGCTGCCATAGCTGGACAGCAGCTTGAACACGGTCAGGACAGCAAACGTAGCCAGCAGCGCCTTTGGCGAAGCATCGCTGCGTATGTATAGAGGCCATAGAATGAGCAGGACCAATCCCAAGCCGATGATTTTATATATGACTCCGCTAATCCATGCTTTGCGGAAATATTCCTTCATTCGGGATTCCTGCGGAATGAGGAACACCGTATCCGCCGTGCGCAGATACGTGCGGATGCTGCTGTTGATCATGAGGGGCGCAAGGAAAATCAGCATGATCCAGCGTATCGGCAGATCTGGCGGAACTTGCTGCAGTAGTGCGGTATACCATGCCGCGAATGCAATCAGCAGGAACAGGAATACGACGGCTACGCCGCTCTGTATGACATAACCCAGATAGGGAAGGATTTCACCCCAGAACTGCCCGCGTCGTTTGACATACAGCTCACGCAGATTCATTCGCCCTTACCGTCCTGAATCAGCACATTGAACAGCTCTTCCAGGGACATGCCCGGTCTTCCCGCTTGATCCTGGATTTCCTTCAGCGTCCCCTGAGCAATGATGCTGCCGCGGTGCAGCACGATGAACCGGTCGCAATAGTTCTCGATCGTCGAGAGAATATGGGAGCTTAGCAATACGGAAGCACCGGATGCTTTCAATTCCAGCATAAAGTCAAGCAGCGAACGGATCCCGAGCGGATCAAGCCCAAGGAAGGGCTCGTCGATGATGTACAGCGACGGTCTCGCGACGAACGCGCACATGATCATCACTTTTTGGCGCATGCCCTTGGACAAATGCGTGGACAGGCTGTCCATCTTCTCTTCCATTCGGAACATCTTCGATAGCTGCGCCGAGCGCGTCTCATAATCCTCGCGGGACACGCCGTAGGAACGGGCCGTAAATTCCAAATGCTCGCGCACCGTCATTTCCTCATACAGCAGCGGGGATTCGGGGACGAAAGCCAAGGCGCTGTGATACGCTTCCGAATGCTCCGAGCGGCTCTTCCCCTGGACCTGGATGGTCCCCTTTTGCGGATTCATCAGACCGAGGATATGCTTCATCGTCGTACTCTTGCCCGCGCCGTTCAGGCCGATCAAACCTACCATTTCCCCCGGTTCCACCTGAAAGGTTACATCATGCAGAACCGGTCGGTTTATGCTATATCCGCCGCTTAATCCTTGAACAGACAATACCGGCTGTTCGCTCATTATCGATCACCTCTTATTCTGAAAAGAGTCCAATCCACACGGATGATGACCTTACCGAATCCGCTTGAATCGGACCCATAAACAACTTAATGACTGCAAGCTCCAACGCTCGCGGAGGCTGCAGCGTTTAGCCCCGTGGAGGCTTATTCTTCAACCATTTCGGAGCGCCCTTGTTCTTGCGGTCACGCTCCCGTTCACTTTGACGCTCGCCCGACGCCTTGCCGTTTCCGGACTTGCCATTAACGCTGATGGAAGCGGGCTTTCGGGCAGGCTTGTCTTTTCGGGCAGCCCCCGCAGCTGACCCGCGGGGACCTTGGCCCCGATCGGTTGGCGCGGAACGCGGGGTTCTTACCTTGCCGCCATACAGGGCGCGTTCTTCGATCGATATGCCCAGCTCGCGATTGAACTTGCGCATGATGAACGTTTGACGGTCCGTGACAAGCGTAATCGCCATGCCGCTCCGCCCCATGCGTCCCGTACGGCCTGCGCGGTGCGTGTAATGCTCGGCATCAATAGGCGGATCGTAATTGATCACCATGCCGAGACCTTCGATATCGAGCCCCCGGGCGGCGACATCGCTAGCCACCAGAAGCTTGGTGCGCCCTTCTCTAAACGCGTTCAAAACCCGGCTTCGGGTCATCTTGTCGGCGTCCCCGTAAAGGGCAGCTGCGTTTAATCCAAGGTAATTCAGCTTCGCCTCCACCTCTGCCAAATCCTCGGTGGCATTGACGAACACGATCGCACGGTCGGGATTGTAATGCCGAACCACGCGGCGCAGCATGTCCAGCTTGTCGCGCTCTTCCGAGACGAAATAATAATGCTCCAGCGCGGACGGCGTCCGACGCTCCGGATCGATCCCGATTTCAACGGGCTGATCCATCTCCTTCTTCACGAGCTCGGCCGTCTCCGGACTCACCGTTGCGGATAAGAATACCAATTGACGGTCGCGCAAGGCACTGCGCAGAATGCGATCCACATCGCCGGCGCCGCCCAGATTAAACACCTGGTCCACCTCATCCACCACGATCGTGGTCACTTGGTGCATTTTCAGCTTCCGGATTTCGATCAGTTCCCGCACGCGTCCCGGCGTTCCCACGATCAGCTGCGGATGCAGCCGCAGCTTCTCAATCTGACGCTTGGCCGCGGCACCGCCGATCAGGCCGAGCACGCCGATTCCGCGGGCTTCCCCGTAGCGCTCGCTCTCTCTCACAATCTGGACGGCGAGCTCTTGCGTCGGAGCGAGAATCAGTTTCTGGGCTCCCTTGATCTCCGGATCGATGCCCTGAAGAACGGGCAGCAAATAAGCAAGCGTCTTTCCCGTGCCCGTCTGGGAAGTCGCCAGCACGTCCTTGCCTTCGAGTATGGGAGGAATCGCCTCGGCCTGAACGGGAGAAGGCGTGACAATGCCGAACTCCGCCAATCGGGAGGACAAATCCTCCGCTATTCCTAATGTATGAAATGTAGTTCCAGTCATATGTTAGTCTCATCCTTTTTTTAGATATCAGAAGTCTATGATTCCAAAGCGCGTCTGCCTGATATCGCTGTAGAAACTTCCGTTACGTGCAGTTTGTTTCCTTTATTGAAGGTACAGCAGGCGTCTTTTCGAACGAGTCTTGTTCACTCTTTCTCATTATATGCCAAAACAGGAGTTGCCACCAAATCAAACATGAGAAACGGACGTGCTCTGCGTTTCATGCAGGTTATTTCATCTATGCTTGATGGTCATGCCTAGGGCAGTAGAGCGAGAAACGACTTGGCCGCCGCAGATAGCGGAATGCCTCGAAGCGTTGCAATTCCAATGCTGCGCTCGGGAATCGGCGGATCGAGCGGCACCTCGATCAGCTGGCCTGTTTGCAATTCGTCGTTGGCATAGTCGCGAATGACAAAAGCCAGTCCGAAGCCGCTTCGGGCAAACTGTACCAGCAGCTCGATGCTGCCAAGCTCGAACTCCGGTTTTAGCTTTACGCCCTGGAGCTCGGCGAATTGATCCACGTACCTCCTCGTGCTTCCGCCGGTCTCCAGCATAAGCAGCGGGTAGTTCCCGATATCGTGAAGGGACAACGGGTGCGGTAATCCGGCCCGCTCCGCATACGACCTGCCGGCCACTAAACAATCATGGATCGGCGAGCTTGAGCGAAAGTCGATTTGTTTATCGGAAGCCGGTAAATGGACGATGCCAAAATCAATCTTCCCTTCCTTAAGAAGCGACAGCGTTTCCGGGGTGGTTCGGTTGGTGATGCGGATGCGAATATCCGGATAGGCGGCGTGGAAATACTCCAAATGCGGCAGCAGGTAATACTTGCACAGCGTATCGCTTGCCCCGATATTGATTTCGCCGCTGTGCAAATTATGCATGTCCGCGATCGCCTTCTCGCCGATTTCGATCAAACCGAAGGCTTGCTCGATATAGCGAAACAGCACATCGCCCTCGGACGTGAGTTTCACTCCCTTGGTGGTCCGAAAGAACAGCGGACCTCCGATCGTTTCCTCCAAATGCTTAACGGTATGGCTGACGGCTGGCTGGGTGATATGCAGATGATCCGCTGCCCTCGATAAACTGCCGAGCCGCGCAGTCCAATAAAAGACGCGATACCACTCCATATTGATTTCCATCATGATGACCTCGATTTTATCAAATGATAACAGGAACCTTGGATTGAAATTCGAGAGTTCATCTTCGAATTCCTCCGTTACCCGTATTCTTCTCTAAAGAATCGTATAACATAAGCCAAACTAATGTCCACTATTACTAATATCAATTTTATTTATAATCAAGCAGCTCATATAATGAGCCCTGTACAAGAAAATGATCGTAGGAGGCGAACACGTTGACAGTCACAGCCATTGTAGGAGCCAATTGGGGAGATGAAGGCAAAGGTAAAATGACGGATGTTCTTGCGGCGCAATCGTCGTATGTCGTTCGATTTCAGGGCGGGAGTAACGCGGGGCACACCATTATCAACGATTACGGGAAATTTTCGCTGCATATGCTGCCATCGGGTGTATTCTATCCAAACGTAACGAATATCATCGGTCCGGGAACGGCTTTGGATATGGAGGTATTGATCGGGGAACTGCAGGAACTGGAAGCCAGAAACGTTCCCGCGCCCAAGCTGTTTATATCCGAGCGCGCTCAGGTCGTGCTTCCCATTCATCGGCTGCTGGATGAACTCGAGGAAGAACGGCTCGGCGCCCGGGGATTCGGTTCCACGAAACGCGGAATCGCGCCCTTCTATGCGGATAAATATGCCAAGCTGGGCATTCAGATCGCTGATCTGTTACACCCCGAACGACTTCGTGAACGGCTCGAGCAGATGCTTGACATCAAGAATGTGCAGCTGCAGCATCTTTACGGAAGGGACCCGCTGAGCGTTGATGAGATGGTCAAGCAGCTGTTGGAGCCTTTCCAGTTCCTATCCTCCTATATCCAGGATACGACCACGCTGCTGCAGCAAGCTTATATGAAAGGCGATCCGATCCTCGTGGAGGGCCAGTTAGGAGCACTGCGCGACCCGGATCACGGGATTTACCCGTTTTCCACCTCCTCCTCAACGCTGGCAGGCTATGCACCGGTCGGGGCAGGACTTCCGCCGTACGCTATCAGCCAAGTCATTGCCGTTGTTAAAGCATACTCAAGCTGCGTCGGCGCAGGCCCCTTCGTGACCGAACTGCATGGAGATGAAGCGGATGAACTCCGCCGCCTTGGCGGCGATGCAGGCGAATACGGAGTTACGACCGGCCGGCCAAGACGAATGGGATGGTTTGATACGGTAGCCACCCGTTACGGCTGCATGATTCAGGGAGCTACCGAAGCCGTTCTCACCAACCTTGACGTACTGGGGTATCTGGATGACATTCCAGTATGCGTCGGCTATGAATTAGAGGATGGAAGCATCATTGACCATTTTCCGGTAACGGCCGATCTGCAGTCCGCAAAGCCTGTCCTGCGAACGCTGAAGGGCTGGAAATGCGACCTGTCGCATATCCGTTCCTTCGACGAGCTCCCGGAAGCCGCGCAGCAATACGTGCAGTTTATTGAATCGTCCATTGGCGTACCCGTCAAGACGATCTCCGTCGGCCCGAGACGGGATCAGATTATGATGAGATAGCTGATTCACGGCTTGCTTTCACTTGGCCAACGAAGCCTTCCAGAATGCGCCGGACACCAAGGGGATCGCTCAGCATCGGCAGATGACCGGTGCTGAGGCTCTCCACCCTGTCCGCCGACAGATTGGCTGCCATGCGCTCTTGCAAGGATTCTCCGAACTCCTTGTCTTGGGTGAGCTTCACGTAAAGCTTAGGCACTTGGGGTACGGATGCTTGAACGCGATCCGTATAGACCCTACGGGATTCCGGGATGAACTCTGCTGCGATGCGGGAGGCCTGCTCCTCCGGCAAATCGCTGCACAGCCCCTTGCGGATCACGGATTCAGGCGGCTTCGTTCCGGCCATTTTTAATAATACCGGCATGATGATCCTCTGGGGAAACGGAAGCGCCGAAACAAACGAACCGCCGCGCTTAGGTATGGCGGCACCGATGGCAACGAATCCGGCTACCCGTTCGGCTAATCTGGCGGCCAGCTCCATGGCCAACACCCCGCCCAGGGAATGCGCCACAAGGACGAACCTGTCCGTATCCCATCCCCTCACCTGCTCCGCCATATGGCTTACATAATCCTCCAGCGTCAAATGATGCCCGGGCATCCCTGCAGCCTCTTCCCGCGACGGGTAATCAACCTTCAGACACGGATAGCCCAGTCCTTCCGCAACGATATCCCACACGCCTCCGTTCA
>NZ_AEXS01000080.1:0-849 GCF_000204455.1 Paenibacillus sp. HGF5
CTGTAATGACCCCGTTTCCCTTTTAGCGTCCTGTTTCTGTATATCTGTGAGCCTCGGTCCTCCATCTGATCTCAAGGTTAACGTGACGTTGGAGGTGGGAAAAATCCATCTACTAGTCCAACCCTCTTCCAGCTAGGTTGAACCTTAAGATACCTTTCTTAAATGACGCTCTTATGTGAATTGAATTACTCAGTCCAAAAGCGTGTTTATGCGAATACGGTCAATCTTTGCATCTTTGATATGGAACGTCATTACATTCACATAGTTGGCCGGCGTATACCGGTAATCAACCTCAGCGCTGGTCGCTCCATTGCCCATTAGATTCCCTTCATGCACGCATGCCTCGTACCATATCCATCTTGATACCGTCATAAATAAACGGCTCAAGGCCTGGACTGACGATTTATCGACAGATCAGTAATAAAATATTGTTTAGTCGTTACAATAATTTCATCAATCTTTAAGTCTTTCTATCTGACCAGCTATAATTTGCGGGGGATCGGATTTTATTACAACAAGTACTAAAGCTGCTCCTAAAACTAACGTTCTCAACATTTCAACTCCTCTTCGCAAAATCCAACCTACTTTTAGACGAACCTGGAATAAATTTGTTTTGTTAAACTTCTCGTAACTTAATAAAATTGCATGGAAACATAGTTATATATTTATCTAATCGGTAATCGGACCATATTCCCTGTTGCGGCATTGGACCTCTTTGAGAACGTGTGCGGGGTGAAATCAAATCCGGAATGTAACCATGTTCTTGTCATCAGTCTGGAATGTTATCAAGTTCTTGTCATTGTGTATTGACAAGAACTTGATAACATAAATATAAAAAGCCGCATAATT
>NZ_AEXS01000079.1:0-38797 GCF_000204455.1 Paenibacillus sp. HGF5
GCACTCCTGGCACCCAAGGCTTGGAGGGACCGGCGGGCATTCCCGGACCGATGGGACCCCAAGGCCCCCAGGGCGCTCCAGGCAACCCAGGTATGGAGGGGCCTGCTGGAATCCAGGGGCCTACGGGGCCGCAAGGCCCTCAAGGAATCCCCGGAAGCGTAATCGTGCCGGAGATTAACGTGCTGCCGACCACGCTTCGCTATTTTTACGTATTGATGTCCGAGGTTAATCTGGATGATCCCTTCGTCATATCTGCCGGACAATTTACGGATGACGACGGTAACCAGGCATTTCAGAGCATTATGGTAGGTCCGAACAGCTCCTCGACCGTGTATATCAACGGTATGATTCAGGAAGGCCGTATCTACACCATCACTTCGGAGGCACTAACCTTGTATTCTCCCGGCGATGTGCTTCTGGCCGGAACGCCGATCCTGCTGGAGGTGCTGTATCTCACCGTTCAGGTGGTGGCTTGAACGGTGAGCAAAGAACCCGCTGCGGCGGGTAACAAGGTTCACGAAAAAGACATCTGCCGCAAGGGAGATGTCTTTTTCTGCTTCTTAACATGTTACCGAAATAAACGGTCCTATCTCTTTCATCATTTCGATTTCGACTATTCGGCCCGGCTATCGATGACTTCATAATCAAACCAGTCGAACAGCGCAGGGGTTGTTCCGTTGTCGCCGAATGCATACATAGCAATCATTAATCCTGTAAATCCGCCGGCTACTTCCGTCGCAAGCAGATGGGTTTCACCTGATCCCATACTCAGGATCTCCGATGTGCTTTGCCCCATGGAGAATCGGAAATGCTCCGGCATTGCTTCGATTCGTAACACGACAGGCCCCTCCGGACATCGGCTGGTTTGTTCTACGCTAAGCGACCCCACGGTACGTCTGAATACGATCGTTTTTTCCCCGTTTATAAGCTTTACGGCCAGATCATAATGATACCTTTCATTCATAAAAACGGTTAATCCGGCTTCTTCCCCCTCGTTTGCGGGCTCAAAGTCCAGAGCAGCGGATACATTGCAAGAAAAGTGGCATAATCGTCGCCCGACGAAAGCAGGGGATGCCGCGTCGTTCAAGGACGATGGGGTGCCCCGCAGCACGAGATATCCCGGATGTTCCTGCAGCGACCAGCTCCCTGGTAATGGGTTGCGCAAAAAGACCCAGTCCAAACCGAGGGAGGCGTGATCGAAGTCGTCTCTGGACGGCATTTCGGGCCACCTGCATTCCGGCAGCTGAGGACTGTCCATTACCTGCTCGACCCTTCCCTCGAAACCGATGCTCGGCCAACCGTCCGCCGTCCATGTTACCGGAGCCAGATAAGTTTCTCTGCCGAGATGATGGCGCATCGGGTATGAAACCGGCCTGATCCCCAAGAAAACGGCCCACCACGTGCCATCCTGAGCCTGCACCAGATCCGCGTGCCCTGTCGCGTGAATGGGGCTTCTCCTGCTTCGATGGGACAGAATCGGATTGTGGGGACAAGGCTCAAACGGCCCGTAAGGATGTCGGCCTCGCGAGACCGTGACCATATGTCCGTACTCGGTTCCGCCCTCGGCAATCATTAAATAATACAGACCGTCCAATTTGTATAAATGCGGGGCTTCCGGACTGGCTCCCCCGGTTCCTCTCCAGATTAAACGGCTTTCCGTCAGCTTCTTGCCGCTTGCAATATCGATTTCGCATTGATAAATGCCCTCTCCCTCGTTACCGTAGCAAGCCGTCTGAAAATAGACGCGACCATCGTCGTCAAATAGCAGCGAAGGATCTATGCCTTGCTGGGCGACAGGGATCGGATCAGACCAAGGACCTGCCGGATCCGTGCTTTTGACGTAAAAGTTGCCGATCCCGCTGACGTTGGTTGTCGTCATATAATACCAGCCCTCATGATAGCGAAGGGTCGGGGCATAAATTCCCCCTGAGCTCCCGGCGTTCTTAAGGGACAGTTGTTTTTCCGATGTAAGGCAATGGCCAATTTGCTTCCAATTTACCAAGTCCTTGCTATGAAAGATGGGAACGCCCGGGAAATACTCAAATGTGCTCGTCACCAAATAATAATCTTCGCCAACTCGGCAAATGCTTGGATCCGGATAAAAGCCCGGTAGGATGGGGTTGCTAAACTTCATGAAACAAAACACTCCTCTGCACTTCTTATTTATGTCTAAGAAACGATGGTCTAAGAAACAATGGTGAAACCAGATTGGCATAAAAGAGAGGCAGCTTTTGGGCCTGCCCCTCAAATCAAACGGTTCAGTTATTCCACAGCTCAACCCGATCACGAACCAGCTCCGAATATTCCTGCTCCATCTTTTCCGCCCCGGCAGCGTTCAGATCTTGAATGAACTGATCGTAAAGGGCATCGAATTGGGACGGCTCCGCAAGGATGATCTCCGGAATGCGTTTGCGAACAATCTCTTCAACCCGCTTGTAGGTGATTGCAATATTGGAGTCGATCGGCGGGGAAATAAGATATGCCGCACCCCACGGCTTCGTTGGAAATTCCTCCGACTTTGGCCAGAGATCCTTCCACATTTCCGCACCATACGCTTGCAGCGTTTCTTTGGCTGATGGCGTATAATTGGCCTTGATTTGTTCCGGGAAGTTGGTCGTATAATAATTTCCGGTCGAATCCTTCGCGCCGTCGCCATAACGAGGAAACAAGCTGTTATATAATCCAATTCCGCTCTCTTTGGTGAAGCTGGCGTTGTCGTTAACTTTGCGGTCCTGCACGTCCTCCAGAATGACGCGTTTGCCGTCTTTGACATTGTAATGCTCGCCTTCAATGCCCCAGTTCATCAAAATTTGCCCTTCTTCGGAAGCCAGATAATCCAAGAACTTGATGATCCGTACCGGATCCTTCGCGGATGTCGTGATGCCTACTCCCCAGCCTGCTGCATACCCTGCATTCTGGAACGAAGCGTCCTTGGTCGTCTCATCCAATTGGATCGGGAATCTCGCATAGGTACGGTTCTCTTTGCCGGCCGTTCTCAGCGCATTCGTCGGGTTTCCAAACCCCCAATCGGCGTCAATGACGCCAAGAACGCGGCCTGAGGCGATCTTTGCTTCGTACTGGTCCGTCTTCTGAACGAACGTTTCATTGTCCAATATGCCCGTGGCGTTGAGATGATTCAACCAGCGGAAGTATTCCTTGTCCTCCGGACGTCTGTAGTGCAATTTCGCTTCATACGTTTCCGGATCAACATAATACTCCCCATCCCCTGACAAACCGGTAGCAATCACGGCCGCATCCGTTACGGAGATCATGAATCGCCATCCATCCGCATTGAGCGTCAACGGAATCGTTGGCTGACCGTCGATCGCCGGGTGTTTCTCATAATAATCCTTCAGCGCCTTCTCAAAATCCTTGACGGTCTTGATTTCCGGATAACCGAGCTCTTTCAGCACTTCATGCTGGATATGAAAGTTTCCGCCAGCATCCAATTGCTGATGATCCACCGCATTCAGCGTCGGAAGAACATAGATCGACTCATCCTCGTTGCTCCACTTCAGACGGTTCATGTAATCCCCATAGAGCTTTTTCAGGTTCGGTGCATGTTCTTCGATCAAATCGGTAAGGTCGATAAAAGCGCCCGAATCAACGAACAGATTCGCATCGCCTTTAGCGTAAACGAGATCCGGATATTCACCGCTCGCTACCATCAGCGGCAGCTTCTGATTGGAACCGTCAACCGCAAATTCGGCTTGGATCGTAACGCCGGTCGTCTCGGTCAGCTTTTTGCCGACAGCATCCTGCATACTTGCCCAGTTCGCGTTCGAATCGGCGCTGAAATATGAAATTGTAACCGGTTTCAAATCTCCCCCTTCGCTGCCTGCGGAATTGCCGTTGTCACCGCTGCTGCACGCAGCCAGAATAAACGTAACCAGCATCATCATAGCCAAGAGCGGCGATAATCCCTTCCAGTGTTTCATGCCATTACCCCCTGTTCAATATCTTCTTGTCAGTCGCCAGCAGAACATTTTTTCAAGGCTTTTGTGTATGAATGGTTTAGAGCGACTCACTTTCAGATCCTATTATATCTTCTAGTTTTGTCCTTATTCCTTGATCTTAGAGCCTGAATATAGCATGATAAGGACATCAAGACACTGCATAATATATTTGGGAGGGTAGTCGAATGAGAAGCGTACATTTGGATTGGTTTACAAACGATGAACAATTTAAGTTCTTTATTCAATACGGCCGACATGAGGAGGATATGTATGTGCATCGCCATGTTGATTTCTCCGAACTCGTTATCGTTTTGCACGGGAATGCCACCCATATCGTCAACACAGAGGAATCGTTTATCAAGAAGGGGGACGTCTTTGTCATTAACGGCACAACCTCCCATGGATATAAAGACCCGCATGAGTTTCGTATTTGCAACATCATGTATAAGCCCGAGATGCTGGAATCGGCAGGTCCTGAGTTCAAAAGATCGAACGGGTATCAGGCGCTTTTCGTTCTAGAACCGTATTACCGCAATATCAACCATGCCTTGAGCAAGATGAGCCTGCCGATCTCAAGTCTGGATTACATATCGTCCGTTGTTGACTTCATGATTGAGGAATACGCGAACAAGCTGCAGGGCTACCAGACCATCCTGCGTTCGCGATTTATGGAGCTCGTCGTCCAGCTGTCACGGCAATATGAAAAGCAAGAGCGTCACGGAGCCCAAATTAATCTGATGCATTTGGCGAAAGCCATTTCCTTTATGGAGGATCACTATTTGCAGCCTATTTCTCGTGATGAAATTGCGGCCAAATCCAATATATCCGTCAGGCATTTGAATCGGATATTCCAATCCTATTACCAAACAACGCCTTTCGCCTATCTTCTGCAGCTCCGCTTGGAGCACGCATGCAGGCTGTTAAAGACGACACCCCTTCCGATTTCGGACATTTCTTATCAGAGCGGATTCAACGACAGCAATTATTTTACCCGACAGTTCTCGAAGGTGTATGGCCTATCTCCTAAAGTGTACCGAAAGCGCAGGTAAGACTTTGCAAGGCGCGAGAAATACCGTACGCCACAAATCCGTGAGTTTCAATGCAGCCTTAGATCCTGCAGCAGAAGCAAACTGTTCGAAAAAATCATCCTACTTTTAAATTTGGATCATCGATCGGATGAAAGCTCAAGTCATCCTCTTTTCCTTGTCCGACGGCGAGATCGCGGATGTGAACTACTTCTCGCAAGCCCATGGCTCTTTTGCGGAATCCAACCTTTATCCAGGCTTACAGGTTTCAATGCAAGATTTGTTTGCGTGACTACTATACATTAGGAAACAACCGCCTATTGGCCACTTGCTTTGCAGCTTCAATGAGCATTTTCCATCGTATAATTGTCTTCTTACGCCCATTCATGAAACCAATCCTCTTCTGTCGGCGTACTAAAAGAAAGCACCCACGCTGGTAATCGATCGTATGCTTCTTAGTACTGCAATCCAAATCAGCATCAGGTGAAAGGTGTTTTTATTCGTAAACGCTATATAAAAATTATTTGAAAGAAGGAATATCATATGATTATGACAACAACATCTACCATTGAAGGTTACCCGGTTAAAAGGTATATCGGCATTGTGAACGGCGAAGTCATTATGGGCGCTAATGTAGTGAGGGACTTTATGGCCTCCATTACCGATTTTGTTGGTGGGCGCTCGGGTGCCTACGAGAACAAGCTGCAGGAAGCAAGGGATGTAGCGTTTGCCGAGATGAAAGACAAGGCTGAGCGAATGGGGGCCAACGCTATCGTAGCGGTGGACATCGACTATGAGGTCATTCGTGAGGGAATGCTGATGGTGGCCGTCAGCGGAACAGCTGTGGAGGTATAACCGATACAGTGACGAACGACGCCAATCAGCCAGTTATCGTCTTATTGCAGTTTGAAGAAGCCACGACCAGTCAGACCGATTACGGTCTGACTGGCGCTGTTTTCTCCACCAACCATTGGCATGAAACCGACCCGTCCATTTCCATCTGAGTAAATCTCCGTTTTCAACCGCCTATGCGGATTTAGTTTTTCGGCTGCGCCTCAAACCACTTCAGGAAAGCTTCAGCAATCACCGCTCCTGCTAGGCCGTTCGGATGCGGATCATCCGAAGAACTCATATACTTCGGCTCGATCCGATGTTCCTCCGGAGCAGGACGGGACAGAATATCTGCGATATCGAACACGGCGTCCACGCCTTCCGGAGGACGGGTGCGAATCGATTCGTTGACGGTACGCCATACCGCTTCCCTGTCTCCCATAAAATTGAACGGGGGTACTGTAAAGAGAATGATACGAGCTTTTGTTCCGTCCTCCCTCTGTTTCAAACGCCTTACAATCGATGATAAATCATCCAGCAGTTCCCGGGAGCTTCTCGCTCCGATATCGATATCATTTACCCCAAGCGCTATGGCAACAATATCTCCTTCGGCTGCCTTCGCGAGCCACGGACCGTCTGCCGATGCATCATATGCCCTTGCCCAGCCGGAACCGATATTCCATACGCTGTAGTCCTGCCCGAGGCCATCCGCAATGCGGGACACCCAGTATTGGTAACCGTCTTTCGCAGTTCTTACGCCTTGTGTAATAGAGTCCCCTAGGAAGATCATCCGCTGCTTGACCGTTCTGGCATACCCGGCAAAAGCAGGCATGACCAAGCGGCTCACTGCCGGCACGAACGCTGCTCCAAACTCATCATCCGCCTTATTCCCTTCAGCTTCATAAGCCGTTACAAGCAGCCCCTCCGTATTGTATGGCACCGTTTTACCTGATGAAAGCGTCGTTATGGTCCAAGTGAACGCCAAATCATGTCCCTTGGGCAGTTCGATCTGCAACGGATCGCTCCAAAACGTCTCGTCGGGAGCTACCACTTTGCCCGGATTCCCGTCAAACATAACCTGCACGCTTGTCCCAGGCACAACCTGCCCATTCCGGCCGGTGCCGCCATCGGCAGCATAAGCCGCTTCAATCCGCCACGCTCCCCCTGGCATACTCCCTTTGGCCACCGAGCCCACATCCCACGTGGAATCTACCGAGTTGCTGTGCCAGAATCTCAGCTCAAGCTGCCCGGACTCTCTCGGTTTGATATAGGTACGATAGGTACGCGTCATTACATTGTCTTGCTCCATAATATAATTAGTTGCCGTTGATACGACCGATAACGATGCGTATGTTCCTCTCACAATATCACCTTCATTTTTATGATGGTATGTATTTGCCAGAATCATCTGGGCGTCTTACTTTCCCGCTTGTTCAATCTGGCCTAATGCTCATTGTAGTTCAATCCTGCACAGTTGTATTCATTTTTTACGCATGATCATGAAAACGGTTTGGACAATTTGAAACCGAAAAAAAGAACCGCCGCAGCGATCTCTTCTCTAACTATTGCACCAGGCAGCCTAAACGACTACGCCCTTTTTAAGGATAACATTGGCATACAGCGCTTGTTCGCCCGTCGACACGATGGCATACGCATTCTTGGCGCGTTCATAGAACGAGAAACGCTCCATCTCATCGAATTCAACGGGAACGGCGTGAAACTCCTTCACAATCTGGCGGTAATCCTCCCAGATCGGCGTTTTCACGGTATCTCCGGGGGTGACGGCCATCAGGGCTACCGGGGATTCAACGTACGTATCCAGCGGAAATAACGGCAATATGGCGTTTAATAACGCAGGGATTCCGTGTCCGTCTGCCCGGACCAACCGCCGGGCGTGACTGGCTGCAGGGAAATTGGCGTCGCCGAGAACGATTTCATCCGCGTGCCCCATCTCCATAAGTATTTTCAGCAGCTCAGGCGAGAGCAAATGAGATATGCCTTTTAGCATGGAACGACATCCTTCTTTATCAGATTTTGAAGCAAGATGAGAATCTGAGCCAGGGAGCTGTCAGTCCCTGAACGCTTTTATGATCACGGCTGTGCCTGCTGCTGCCCGATCAAGGACTTGTAACGCAGGAACGCTGCCTCCCAATCCTCACGGGATTCGGGTTCATACCAGGCCAGCGGAAAAGACCGCTTCACGAGCTCGACTCCCTCTTCCCTGCTGCGCAGCGTGCCATTGGCCACAAATTGAACCAGCATGTTCCCGATGGCGCTGGCTTCGACCGGACCGGCCCACACCGTACGGCCCATGGCATTCGCCGTATACCGGCATAACAGCTCGTTTTGAATGCCGCCGCCAACCATATGAAGCCCATCGTACGACTGCCCGGTCAGGACTTCCATCCGTTCAAGCACTTCCCGGTATCTTAGGGCCAGGCTTTGCAGTATGCACTGGACATACTCACCGGCGCTTTGCGGAACGGGCTGCCCGGTCTCCCGGCAATAATCCCGAATTTCAGCCGTCATATCGGCCGGATTCATGAAGCGCAGATCATCGGGATGGATGAGGCTGCGGAAAGGCTCCGCGTCCTCCGCGAGCTCAACCAGCTCTGCATAAGAATACTTCAGTCCCTGATTTTCCCACTGCCGCTTGCACTCCTGAAGAATCCAGAGGCCCATGATATTCTTCAGCAATTGAAAGGACTGATAAGCCCCGCCCTCATTGGAGAAGTCTTCTTCCAGCACGTCCGGGTGAACGAGCGGCTCCGGCAGCTCGGTTCCGAGAAGCGACCAGGTCCCGCATACGAGATAAGCAAACCGAGCGGCATTCGCCGGAACGGCCACCACGGCGGATTCCGTATCGTGCGACGCCACGGCAATCGCTTCGATCGCCGGAACGCCAAGCTCTTGCGCTACGGCATCCTGCAGCCTGCCAATCACGCTTCCCGGCTGTACGGGTTCAAGGAACAAGGACGAGGGAAGTCCCAGCTCATCCATTAACCGCTCATTCCACTTGCCTTCCGTAACATGATACAGCTGGGTCGTGGTTGCCATGGTGAACTCGCATGCTTGAACCCCTGTAAGAAAATAGTTCAGAAGATCCGGCGTGAGCAGGAACTTGTCCGCGATATCTAGCATCGGCGACTTCGCCTTAAGCATCGCATTCAACTGGAAGATGGTGTTAAACGGCATGAATTGCAGGCCGCTTTCTTGAAACAGCCGCTCTCTGCCAACCTGCTTGCAGGTTTCCTCCACCATCCCTTCCGTCCGGAGGTCCCGGTAATGATAAGGCACTCCGATGAGCTCCCCGTTGCGGTCAATCAGTCCATAATCGACGCCCCACGAATCGATGCCATAGCTGACCGGTCGATAACCGTCCTGAAACGCTTTACGGATGCCGTGCTTGACCTCCTGGAGCAGCATCGGGAAGTTCCAGTGCAGATGATCTCCCATCTGAACAGGAGTATTGGCAAAACGATGAATCTCCGTGATCTTCAGTATGCCGGGGGAGTCATGATCAGAAGCGGTGATTTCGCCCAGCAGCGCCCGGCCGCTGCTGGCCCCCAAGTCAAACGCAAGCACCGCAGATGAATTGCTCATACGCCGCATCCTTTCTCACCTTTAGTACGATACCGATTCAAATTCCAACTATCCGAGATCCGAACCTTAACTCGACATTTATTTCATCTTCTGCAGAAGCTGAATCCGATAATCCTCGCTCTCCAGAGCAGCAATATCGTCTACTTCCTGATCTGTCAGCGGCACCGGCGTGCCGGCCGCCTTGGCGCTCAGATAAATTTTGGCGCTCTCTTCAACCACTTGGGTCCGGTAATACGCTTCGCGCAGATTCCGGCCGGTTGTGACCAGTCCATGATTACCCAGCAGTATGGAGCTGGCCGTGGTCACTTTCTCCGCGACGGCATCTGCCAACAAATCCGTCGTTGGTATGATGTACGGGATATAAGCCGTACGGCCGACCAATGCCGCCTGATCGGGGAACATCACCGGCAGCTCCTGTTCCACCAGCGTAAAGGCAATGCAATGGGACGGATGCGTATGCACCATGGCCCCGATGTCAGGGTTGCTGCGGTATCCGTACAGGTGCATCAGCACTTCGGAGGAAGGCCGCAGACCAATATCGGTAATATCGCCCGTCGGGATATCCACTTCGATCCATTGCTCCGGCTCGATCTCCTCCAGCGCAAAACCGCTCGGGGACAAATACATTTTGTCCCCTGCCCTGGCGCTGATGTTCCCTCCAGGCCCTACAACGAGTCCGTTGTCGACGATTTTTTTGGCATACTTGCAGAGCTCGTTTCTCGTTTCTACATTCAGCATGATTCGCTCTCCTCTCGAATGACCTTATTTATATAGAGGACCGAAGTTCTGGCAAGCGCGGAAATCGGCGCTTTCCGGATCGGACGTTCCAAACATGCCCCATGCACGCGGACGGAACACCTCATTAGCGGGCACATTATGCATGTTGACCGGAATTCGCAGCACCGAAGCCAGGGTGATAAGATCTGCTCCGATATGTCCGTAACTGATCACGCCGTGATTGGCTCCCCACTGGTTCATGACCTCATAAACGCTGGAGAAGGCTCCCTCTCCCGTGAGGTTCGGTACGAACCAGGTCGTTGGCCATGTCGGGTCTGTACGCTTATCGAGCGTATCGTGCACCTCCGACGGCAGATCCACGGAATAGCCTTCGGCGATTTGCAGGACGGGACCAAGCCCTTTCACCAGGTTAAGGCGGAACATCGTCATCGGCATGCCGCCGCGCGTCAGGTAGTCGGTTGAGTAACCGCCGCCACGGAAATACTCCAGGTTAGCCGGTCTCCACTGCGTGGCCTTGAGCGTGCGGTCAACCTCTTCATCCGTGATATCCCAGAACGGTTTCATGGCCGGCTTGCCGTCAAGCTCCTGCTCGCCCGTTCCGTCCAGTGCGGCCGAACCGGAATTGATCAAATGCAGGATGCCGTTTTCCGCTTTGCCCTCAAGCTTATAGCCGGTAACCCGTTCTACCGAAGCCGGACTCCAGTACGTCCGCACATCCGCGAAAATCTGTGCCGTATTGGTTAACAGGTATCCGAACAGCATGCCGACTCCGTTCAGGCTGTCATTCTCCGTTGCCACGATATACGGCGAACGTCTGCCGTTCCAATCGAAGGAGGAGTTGAGGATGGTCTCCAGAAAATCTCCGTTCGGGGAGTGATCCGTCCATTGCCGCTGCCCCTGGAAGCCGGAAGCGATCGCGCTGTGGCCTTGGGCCTCCTCTTCGAAACCAAGCTCCTTCAATCGCGGATTGCCGATCATCAAATCACGGGTGATCAGCGTCATTTTGACGACGGTTTCCCATTCCAGATCCTTGCGCTCCCGGCTGTTCTGCAGATGATCCGGATTGTTATCCGGTCCTTCCGTGCAGTTCTCCTTCACCCAAGCAAGCGCCTTTTCATACTCTTCAGGATCATAGATCCCTTCCTCCAAACGGCGCGTAAACTCGCTCATATCCACATATTCATTCCGCATGCCCAGATATTCCTGGAAGAAGCTGTCGTCCACGATCGAGCCGGCGATGCCCATCGACACGGAGCCCATGGACAAGTACGATTGTCCGCGCATATAGGCCGCAGCCAGCCCGCTCCGCGCAAAACGCAGGAGCTTCTCTTGAACGTCATCCGGAATGCGGGTATCCCCTTCATCCTGAACGTCTTCGCCATAGATGCCGAATGCGGGAAGTCCCTTCTGCGCATGGGCCGACAAGACGGCTGCCAAATACACCGCGCCCGGACGCCCTGTTCCGTTGAAGCCCCATACTGCCTTCGGACGCGAAGGATCCGCATCCATCGTTTCCGTTCCGTAACACCAGCAAGGCGTAACGGTTATCGTCAGACCGACCTCGGCATTCTTGAACTTCTTGGCCGCTGCGGTCGCTTCGGCAACGCCGCCGATGCAAGTATCCGCAATCACGCATTCAACCGGTTCGCCATTCGGATATTTAAGCTCTTTCGTCAGCATCTCGGCGACGGCCTTGGCCAGATTCATGGTCTGTTCCTCAAGGGATTCCCTTACCCCTCTCCTTCTGCCATCTATCGTAGGGCGAATGCCGATTTTCGGAAATCCGTCCCGCCATCTGTAATCGTTTTCAATTGTCATGTATGTCACGCCTCCCTATAAGGATTATGACATCATTGTAAGTTGATACGGGCTCAAGGATAACCCACTATTTTGTTATATCGGTCCCCAATTTCAGCAAGACAGTGTACCTTTGCGTAAGCGGGCTGCAAACGATTTCGGCATCGAGGAGCAATATGCATTATAATAGGAAAAGGATGCTGCTTTCAGGAGGGACGAGACCGTGCCAAAAATCGAAATCTCGCATAGTAAAAGCGATCACTTCCGCTTCATCAAAAATCCGCAGCTGCTCTTTGCCGGCCAGGTCGTGGACGAGGACTTCTTTTATGGCCCGCCGCAAATCCACGATTTCTGCGAGATCATCTATGTGGTTGAAGGACGCGGAGAATTCACCATAGCAGGTAAAGTATATGAGCTTAACAAAGGCGATGTCGCCATCTATAACCCTGGCATTCCCCATGAGGAGAAATCCATCACGGACGGGCCATTCAAGGTCATCTATTGCGGCGTGGATTCGCTTCACATTGAAGGGGTGCCTCAGGGGATGCTGCTGCCGGCCTATGTCGAGCCGGTCATATCCTGCGAGAAATACGCTTATAAAGTGGAGAGCTATCTTTCCGAGATCCTCCGCGAATGCGATTCGCAGGTACTGGGATATGAAACGCTGAGCACGAACCTGCTGATGTCATTGATTACCGTGATTTATCGCATCGTGGACGTTAAACACCAATTCCAATCCCTGAAGGGCAAGAATGAAATCGCGCTGCGGACCAAGCACTTTATCGACGCCAACTACACCCAGAGCATCAGCCTCAAGGACATTGCCGATACGATGTATGTCAGCCAGCATTATTTATCCCATCTGTTCAAAAAAGAAGTCGGCGATTCCCCCTTCAATTACTTGATATCCCGCCGGATTGAAGAGGCCAAGCGCCTGCTGGCGGATTCCGAAATGCCGGTGCATGAGGTTGCTTCCCAAGTCGGCTACGGCAACGACAAGTATTTCTCGATGTTATTCAAGAAAATTACCGGTCAAACGCCAAGCTCGTTCCGGGAACAGAGCAAAATGGCCGTGGAGTGAAGGAATTTTAGTTTGTTTTCCTTTCAATAAAGCAGGCAGCCGCAATGGTACGGCTGCCTGCTTTATTTATATTACTGTTATATGTCCTTCTATATCGTCAAAAGTATGGAGCATGCTTGATTTTGACGGGGCCGACCGCTTCGATCCTGCTCTGGCATCCGAGACGGTACCCCTCTTCGATTTCTTCCGGATCCAGGCGCCGTTCTTCGGCCAGATTGGGTTCGGACAGATACTCGATTCCCTCCACCACCATGCAGCGGCAGCGCGCACACGTCCCTCTTTTGCAAAAAGAGTTCCAATCCACCTCATTCCGCTCGGCCAAGTCAAGCACCGTCATGCCCAGAACAGGGGCCACGCTGCGCTGAACCTCGCGGCCCGTAAGCTCGATGATCTGGTCCGGCACGGCTTCCTTTCTCTCTTCCGCTGCCGGGAGCGACGAATTCTCTCCGCTGTTCCCGCCCTTTTTGTTTTTCCAGAATTTAAACACGCCTTTATCCCCCTATGCATGTAATCATCAGGTTATGTATGAATTCCTTCAATTATTATACTGGAAAGTTTAAAAAATCAACAAGCTTACTCTTATCGATTCTATGACATCATGCAATTGGAACTCTATGAAAATTTTGCTATACTAGCGTATGCTAGAGCAAATTCCATATTCTATGAATATCATTCTATTATTTTATTGGGTTGGAGGGAAACATTAGCATGCTGCATAGACGAATAGGAAAAACAGCCGTCGCTGCCGTTCTTGCCTTATCTCTGCTCGGAACCGCGCCCCATATCGGCCAGGTACACGCTGCGCCTGCCATTTCGGTAACGCTGGATGACGTTGCGCTTACATTCGACGCGGCTCCTAGGATAGACAAAGGGGTCACCTACGTGCCGTTCCGGACGGTCGGTGAAGCGCTGGGCATTCAAATCACGTGGAACAGCAAGACGCAAACGGTGAAGGCCATTGGCAAGGTGAAGGGTCAACCAACGGAAGTGCTGCTTCAAGTCGGGAGCTCGAGCGCAACCGTCAACGGTAAAAAAGTAAAGCTGGCCGCTCCCCCTGTCCAACGGGAAGGCCGCGTTCTGATTCCGCTGAGCTCGTTCAGCAGCCAATTCGGCGTTAATGTGGGCTGGAATCAGGCGACTCGCACGGTTTCCCTCGTGTCGCCGCAGCGCGAAATGCATCTAAGAGCCTTTTACGCTTTGCAATCTTTCCAAGAGCGGGATCTCGTACCATCCATGAATTCAGTCGCCTTCGGCTGGAGCCGCATTGATCGGGAAGGTCAGTTTACGCTTCAAGGCGACGAGTATCGTCTGCCTGCGGCTGCCGGCGACGTGACTCCGCAATCGATTGTTGCGGATGCAGCGGATCGGGAGATTAAACCGTACCTTATGGTTTACGCTTTGGACGGAAACGGCGAATTAACCAAAGTCCTCAGCGACAGCAGCCTTCGCCAAAAGTCCATTGAAGGCATCACGACTGCGGTGGCGGATAACGGATTCGGCGGCGTGGTGCTTGATTTCGAAGGGCTTGGTTTTAAACTGGATGCCGCGAAGCAGCAGAAGCTGCTTAATGATTACGTCAAGCAATTGAAAGCGGCATTGCCCGGCGACATTGCTCTGTCCTTAGCGGTCCCGCCACTGAACAGCGCCTATAAAGGCTATGATTACAAGACGCTGGCCTCCCTTGCCGATGATCTTATCGTCATGGCGTATCAGTACAATCCGGTAGGCACCAAAGCCCAGGTTCCTGAGCCCAACAGTTTGGTGGACCAAGCAATTCAGCAGGCACTTCAGGCAGGCGTTCCTAAGCAGAAGCTCCTGCTCGGCATCAGCTTAAGCAGCGAAACCGCCACATCCGTCGACGATAAGCTCGGCTTGGCCAAACGCTATGATCTGAAAGGTGCCGCCTTCTGGCGTCTGGGCTTGTTCCGTTCCTATAATAATGGCATGGAAGCCGCCGTGAATGCCTCTGTCGTAAAGGAATAATCTAGTGAATCTTTTCGCAGAATCCCAAATTATAATTTTCTCTAAAAAAAGAAAGCCTGACAAGATCATCTCTTGTCAGGCTTTCCGGTTATGTATCGAACTCTAAACTACCTGTTCCAATTAGCTTGCGCTTCCTACCAGTTTAGCATAATTCTCTTGACTCAATACGCGGCGCGCCGTAACATAACGCGGTTCGTAATACGAGTCGCTAAGCTTGCTGATTCTTACGCCCTTACTGCTGGAAGCATGCGCAAATTGTCCATCTCCAATGTAAACGCCCGCATGGGAAATGCCGCTGCCGCTTGTATTGAAGAATACCAAATCTCCGACTCTCAGGTCCTCGCGATCCACATGAACCCCGGCTTTAGCCTGACTCTGGGATGTGCGTGGAAGATCTACGTCGAAATTTCTAAACATATACAGAATAAATCCGGAGCAATCAAATCCGCTTGTCGTTGTTCCGCCCCATTTATAAGGCGTTCCTACCAATTGCTTCACTTGATGCTGAAAATTCGGTTGTTGATCAGCATAGGCTGATACGGCACCTGAAGAAAAAATAATTGCAGACCCAAGCAATGTGATGACAAACTTCTTCAAAATATGTTCTCTCCTTCGATGCCTACGGAGTTAGCTAAGGGTTCGGTTGAAGGTTCCCTATACTCTCTATGGTACAAGAATAATTCACCCAAGACGGTTCCCCCGTTTTCACAAACGAAATTCGGCAAAATTCATTAACATTTTGTAACCTTCTCTTAATATAGTATACAAGCAAGGATGCTGTCAATAATATCCTAGAAATCTATCACTATATGTTAATCAATGTCGTATGGGCTGAAAATTTTCATGTATTTTCAGTACAGCATCTCACATACTCATGACAATTATGTAACTCTCCATCGAACCTCCGGCGACGTTTTATTAACGGGCGTGCAACTTTTGGGCAGTTCGGAACGTTTACATATTCAGACAAGAAATCAAAGAGGTGATCCTTCGCTTATGAGTCAAATCACGATGGCTGAAGCTTTGGCAGTCCGGGCAGCAATCAACCGTCTCATGAATCAATTGATGTCGGAACGCTTGAACAACAGCAGCACGATCATTGAAAAAGGGGAAACGGCGGAGTATCCTGCACGCAGCGTGGATGCCATTACGGAAGAGATCGAAGCCGCCGCAGCGGATTACAGAAAGCTGGATCTGCTGATGGCAATCTCCAACACGACGCAGACCATTAGTTGGAACGGCTCCGACATGACCATCATGGAGGCGATCGAGCTCGCCAAACAAATGCGCAGCGATATCGGACAGCTTGCCCATCTCGGCTCCCGCAAGAAGCTGGAGCGCCAGAGCAGCCGGGGAAGCGGAGATGGCGCCGTAACGCTGTTTAACGTGGCCTTATACGATCCGGAAGCTTATCAGGCGCAGGCGCGCAAGAAGGAACGCGAAGTGACCAGGCTCTCCTCACTGATCGAACATGCTAACCATACGAGCATGATTACGTTCGACGCATCAAAATATATGGAATAGCGGAAGCCGCCGGCTCCAAGCCTGCAGGCCGCCTCGCGTGCGGGTTTGGAGCCGGCGGTTACCGTCGGCGGGCGGGAAAGTGCGGGCAACCGCTTATTGTTTGTCGGATACAAACAAACCTAATAGGAAACCAAAAACTCGACTCCAGTGAAAACGGATGACGGCTTACGGTTTACGCCTATCACCTGTCACAAGTTACGGACTTCTCTTACGCAAATAGGATCGCTCCGTTTCCCGCTCTCTTCATGAAATAATCAGAAAGCCGCCCTTGAAGGGCGGCTTTTGTTGCCTTTTCTTTATGAATATATTATTGGAACAAGGCTGCGGCTCCCACCAGGCCAACATCGTCCCGCAGTCCCGCAGGAACGATCTCGTACGTTCCTAGATAGGACGGCATGACCAGCTTATCCGTCATTTCCCGCAGCTGCGGGAATAGTAGCTCCCCTGCTCTGCTCACACCCCCGCCAACCACGATGCGATCGGGGTTGAAGCTATGAATGACGTTAACCAGTCCAAGCGCCATGTAATAGACGGCGCGATCGATGACCTCTATTGCGACGGGGTCATGAAGACGTTTAGCCTCGAATACATGCCTGGCGTTCACGCCACCATCAGCTGCGGCCAGTTCGGAAATAACGCTGGGTTGGGTAAGCATCCGCTGGGATGCTGCCAGGCCGATGGCCGTTCCTGAAGCAAACACCTCCCAGCAGCCATGGCTGCCGCAATTGCACTGCGGACCGCTGGGATCAATGATATGATGCCCAAGCTCCCCCGCAAAGGAATTGCTGCCCAGAAACAGCTTGCCATCCAGCACGATGCCTGATCCGATGCCTGTGCTGAGCGTCACGTAAACCATATTCGTCGACCCTCGGCCGGCACCTCTTACATATTCGCCCCATGCGGCTGCATTGGCATCATTCAGCACCTGTACTTCCGTATTCAGATCACGTTCCATCCAGGCTTTGAGAGGGACGTTGGTCCATTCCGGCAAATTCGTGCCGTGAATGACAATGCCCTCCCGGCTGTTAACCGTTCCCGGCGAAGCCATGCCTACGCCTCGAAGCGGGTGGCCGCCCGACACGCTGCGAATCATGTTCGTAATTCTAGAGACCACTTCCTCGGCCGTACGCGCTCCGGCTGTCTCCATTTGCTCCCGGTTCAGCAGCTGTCCTTCGGAATCAAAGAGCGCTGCCGCGATCTTCGTACCCCCAAGGTCAACGCCAACCACAAATTCTTGCTGTTTATTCCATTCGGTTTGCAATTTTTGTTCACCTGTTTCCGATAGGTTTGCTACTTCTATTGATGTAAGCTGTCAGCCAATGATCGCAGCTCAACCGGATCAATGGGCTTCAGCCCTGATCGGCCATACCGGACAGCTGAGCCGAAATGAACCTCGCTCACGCCGGTCTGGTCGATGAATTCGCGTATGATTTCCCACTTCAGGCCGTTCCCGGCCAATATCTTTAGCCCGCTGCCTGCGGCTTGTTCCACAAGCTCGCGGATCCTTGGGATTGCTTGCGGTGCCGGCTGCGGTCCTCCCGACGTCAAGACGCGGGTGACGGCCGAGTATTTCTGCAACGTACGCAGCCCTTCGAATTGATCCTCCAATTCATCAAAAGCCCGGTGGAATGTCACTTGCATATCGCCCGTCCATTCCAGCATTTGGGCCAAGGCGGCCTCGTCGATCTTTCCTTCCGGAGTCAGCATGCCAAGGACCACGCCAGCCGCACCCGCCCTGCGGATCGCCTTCACCTCCGCAACCATGGTTGCTATATCCAGCGAGTTATACACAAAGGATCTGCTATGGGGCCTTACCATCACATGGACCGGAATCTGAACGGCTTTCACGACCTCTTCCACGAGACCGATGCCCGGCGTGAGCCCGCCTTCGGTGATCGCCGTGATCAATTCCAGACGGTCCGCGCCATTCTTCTCGGCTGTGATGGCATCGTCCACGCATGTTGCGATAATTTCAAGCAGCATGTTCTTCACTCCTTACTGTCGTTGGTTCGCTTATGCAGGGCGAAACTGCTTCTCCACATAGTCCGCCAGCAGCCTTGCTCCATAGCCGGTAGCCCCTGCCGCGGAGTGAGGGAATTCCCGTTTATACTGGACCGTGCCTGCCATATCGATATGCACCCATTTCATGGTCTCCGCAACAAAATGACGGATGAACAACGCAGCCGTTATCGCGCCTGCCAAAGTCGACGTGCCTACATTCCTCAGGTCGGCATAATCGCTTCTGAGCTCGGATTCATACTCGTCCATTAGCGGCATGGGCCATAGGCGCTCTCCGTTGCGCTCCCCGATCTCGACCAAATCGGCCGTTATCTCTTGATCACCCCAAATGCCGGCAATCTCCAAGCCTAATGCCGCACCGACATTGCCGGTAAGAGTAGCGATATCGATCACCTTATCTGCGTTAAGATGGGCTGCGTGCAACAGCGCGTCCGCAATGATCAATCTTCCTTCTCCGTCCGTATTCGCTACCTGAACACTCAGGCCGTTCGGATAGTGAACGACGGAAGAGGGAAGCATCGCATCCGGCCCCGATAAATTATCCGCTACGGCGATCAATGCCGTAACCCGTACCGGAGCTTTCCGCGACACCAGAATATCCATGGCGCCCACGACGGCGGCTGCGCCGCCCATATCCATGCGGGCATCGCTGATGTCTCGGCCGATCTTAACGTTCATGCCGCCCATATCAAAGGTAACGCCTTTGCCGATAAGCACGATATGAGGGCTTTCCTTCCCGGATTCCGCTCCATTGTAGGAAATCTCGATCATCGCTGGCTCGTATTTGCTGCCGGCACCCACGGCGATCAGTCCGTTCATCTGCCGGTCATGAAGTTCTTGTCCGCGGTATACGTGAAGGTCTACGGGCGCTTTTTTGAAACGATCCTCAACGACCGCAACAAACGCCTCCGGATTTAACGTCTCAGGTGATTCATTCACCAAGTCTCGGGTGAGCTGCGTTCCTTCGATCCGGATTTCCGCCGTCCGGATGATGGCTTCCATATCTTCACGGGAAAGCCCCTCCCAGTCCTCTTGTCGAAGATGAAGGGACAGGGCTTGCAGATTGGCCGTAACCCCGCGATGCTTATTGAATTGATATAATCCGTACAGCCAGCCTTCCAACCACGCTTGGAGTTCTTCCTCCGCCGAAATCCGCGAAGCAGCTCCGACATCGCGGGATGCCGGGCGGATCAGCACTGCGCTTGATTTATTCTCCTTGAGCAGCGCTCTCGCGGCTGAAGCGCCCGTTCTTCTCACCTGCTCCGAAGTCAGGTTCGAACGTGGCCCCATTCCGGCAACGAGATCGTCCGACTCGTGCTCGGAACGTCCATAGAACCAAGTCAGCGTCATGCTTTGCTTCCGGGATTCCGTTACGCGGTAATTAGACTCTTCCCCCTCATAAACCGCATAAATCGAAGTATCTGCCAGCTGAACTTCATCGATGGTGATGTTCATATCGAGCCCTTACCTCCTTTTATGAGAAAATCGATGCCTGTTACGCCTTCTTCATGATTTCTTCGTCATATAAATGGCAAGCCACCTGATGTCCCGGCTCAATCTCACGGTATACAGGCGTAATCTGTTTGCATACTTCCATGCAGGAAGGACAGCGGGTATGGAATCGGCAGCCTGTCGGCGGATTGACCGGGCTCGGCAGATCCCCCTTCAGAATGATCCGTTCCTTCTTCATCTTCGGATCCGGAACCGGCACCGACGACAGCAGCGCTTGAGTGTAAGGATGAAGCGGGCGATCATACAGCGTATCCTTATCGGCCGTCTCCACGAGCGCGCCCAGATACATGACGCCGATCCGGTCGCTGATATGCTCAACCACGCTGAGATCATGGGAGATGAACAGATAGGTCAGGCCGTATTCTTCCTGAAGATCCTGCAGCAGGTTCAATACCTGGGATTGAATGGATACGTCCAGTGCCGATACAGGCTCGTCGGCTACAATCAGATTGGGGCGCACGGACAATGCTCGGGCAATGCCGATGCGCTGGCGCTGCCCGCCGCTGAACTCATGGGCGAAGCGTTCGGCATGGAAGCTGTTCAAACCGACCGTTTCCAACAGCTCGCAAGCCAGTTTATCGCGCTCTTTGGAACTCAGCTTGGTATGAATCAGCAAGGGTTCCGCTACGAGCTCTTTGACTTTCATTCTTGGGTTAAGGGAAGCGTACGGATCCTGAAAGACCATCTGCATGTCTTTGCGCAGCGGACGCATCTGATTTTCGTTGTATCCGCTAATGTCGGTTCCGTTAAAAATCACTTCGCCGCTATTCGGCATCAGCAGGCGGGTCACCAGCCGGCCGGTCGTCGATTTGCCGCAGCCGCTCTCCCCAACCAGGCTGAAGGTCTCGCCCTTATGGATTGCGAAGGAGATGCCATCCACGGCACGGAGCTGCTTGGACGTACCGAAGAACCCTTTTTTCACCGTGAATGATTTCTGCAAGTTTTTTACTTCTAATAAAGGTGTTTCTTTCATGCGGTTTCTCCTCCCTTCGAGTGACCTTCCTGTGTCAGCCAGCAGCGGCTTTTGCGATGTTCTTCGTTTACAACGGGGAGAAGCTCCGGCTCCCGGGAGAGGCACTGCTCCATGACAAACGGACACCGCGGAGCAAATTTGCAGCCTTGCGGCATGTTCCGCAGATCCGGCACATTCCCTGGAATGGATTCCAAGCGGCGCACCTTTTGTCTAAGCTTGGGTACCGAATGAATAAGTCCTTTGGTGTAGGGATGCTGCGGGTTCTCAAACAATTCCTCGACCGTCGCCTCTTCGACGACTCGGCCAGCGTACATGACAACCACCCGGTCACACATTTCAGCCACGACGCCGAGGTCATGGGTAATGAGCAGCATGCCCATTTCCTGTTCCGTCTTGAGCCGATTCATCAGATCCAGGATTTGAGCCTGAATCGTAACGTCCAGGGCGGTTGTCGGCTCGTCCGCGATCAGCAGCTTCGGATTGCACGACATGGCCATCGCAATCATGACCCGCTGGCGCATGCCGCCGGACAATTGGTGCGGATAGTCGTCCACGACCTCGTCCGCCCGCGGAATGCCGACGAGTTTGAGCGAATCGATGGCATGCTGCCGCGCTTTCTTGCGGCCGTATCCCAAGTGCAGCATAATCGCTTCCTCCAGCTGCTTTCCGATCCGAAGGACGGGATTCAGCGATGTCATCGGCTCCTGGAAGATCATGGCCAGCTCATTTCCGCGATAGCGGCGCATTTCTTTTTCCGACATTTGCACGAGATCCTTGCCCTCAAAGCTTACCGAGCCCCCGGATATTCGGCCGGGCGTGTCTTTAAGAAGCCTCATGATGGACAGGGAGGTCACGCTTTTGCCGCAACCGGATTCACCCACGAGCCCGAGCACTTCGCCTTTATTGATATGAAAATCCACTCCTGCTACGGCAAGCACCGATGAGCCATCGCGTTTGAATTCGGTTTTGAGACCTTTAACTTCAAGCAATGTTTGCGTCACGATCTATCCCCCCTATTAGTTTTTCGTCTTCGGATCAAGGGCATCATTCAGTCCGTCACCGATCAGGTTGAATGCGAGCACGGTCAGGAATATGAGAAGTCCCGGGTAATACACGATATGGGGTGCAATACTCAAGTAATCCCGACCCATGCTGAGCATGGCGCCCCAGTCCGGTTCCGTCGGCTTGGCCCCGAGGCCGAGAAAGCTTAACGAAGAAGCCGCCAGAATGGCGCCGCCGATTCTCATCGATACGTTGACGATAATGCTGGGAACCGTCTCGGGAAAAATATGTTTCCAGATAATCCGGTTATGCTTGGCACCCATGGACCGTGCTGCCTCTACATATAAAGATTCCTTTGCGGAGAGCGTCACGCTTCGAATGATTCTGGCAAACGACGGGGTCCCGAAGACCGCCACCGCGATGACTACATTGGATAAGCCCGGTCCCAGTATCGCCACGATACCGATGGCCAGCAGCAGGTCAGGGAACGAGAACATGACGTCACTGCCCCGCATGATGAGGCGATCCAGCCACCCGCCATAGTACCCGCTGATCAATCCGAGAATCGTGCCCAGCACGGCGGATATAAATACGGCGCTTAAGCTGACCGACATGGTCAACCGTGTACCGTCGATCAAGCGGCTGAGAATGTCGCGGCCGTACTCGTCCGTGCCTGCCCAATGAGCAGCAGACGGGCCTTGCATCATCGCATCATAGTTCGGCTCATTGGGAGGATACGGAACGATATGCGGACCGATCACCGCCAGCACAAGTAGTAACAAAATAAAACCGCTTGATATAACGGCAAGCTTTTGTTTCAAGAATTTAGACGTAAACGCTTTGAATTTGCCAGTTGCCTGACTCTTTGCAAGCATATCCTCCGGTGCGGAGGAATGGACCGTCACTGTTGAATTGTCGCTCATGAGCTCCCCCTCCTATTTCGATGCATACCGGATTTTTGGATTCAGTACACCGTACAATAAATCGACAATCAGGTTAATCAGGATAAATTCGGCTGCGAACAGCAATAGAAGCGCTTGAATCACGGTGTAATCCCGAAACGCGATGGAATCTACCAAGAGACGCCCCATGCCGGGAATACTGAATACCGTCTCGACCATAACCGAGCCGCCCAGCAAAAATCCGAACTGAAGGCCCGCTACGGTCACGACCTGGATCAGGGAGTTGCGCAGCGCATGCCTGCCGACAACGACGAATTCCCGCAAGCCCTTCGCGCGTCCGGTCCGGACATAATCCTCGCGCATCGTTTCGAGCATCGAAGTACGGGAGTATCTTGCCAGCATGGACATAATCCCCGCTCCCAGCGTAAAGGAAGGCAAAATATAGGATTGCCAGCTGTCGACGCCCCCTGTAGGGAACCAGCCCAGCTCAACGGAAAAAATTTGAATCAGTACAAGACCAAGCCAGAAACCTGGCAGGGAAATACCGGATATAGCCGTCAGCATCCCGATATAGTCCGGCCATTTGCCGCGATTGACTGCTGATATGATACCAATGATCAGACCAATGACCAATGCCCAGCCGAGGCTGGTAAAGGTCAGGACAATCGTCGGGAAAAAGCGGCTTTCCAACATGTCCGTCACCGGCAAACCGGAAGTAACGGATACACCCAAATCACCCTTCAACAGATCACTCATGTAGTTCACATACTGCTGCCATAGCGGCAAGTTTAAGCCTAGCTGCTCTCGAATCCCGTTGATCTCCTCAAGGGTGGCATCCTTACCTGCAACAAGCCGTGCCGGATCTCCAGGAATCAGGTGAATGAACATAAATACAAGGATGGATACAACGAACAACAGCGGGATTACACCCAGCAGCCTCTGAATTGCATATCTTCCCAAAGGATGTGCCTCCTTTCAACATGCCAGCTTTTAAAATACGATGGGCCGCTTCCTTATTGATTCAAGAGGCGGCCCACCACAAGGTATACGTTTAGCAAGCTCTTCGCTGCCTGATTATTTGACTTCCGCGTTGATCACGCTGATCGATCCGTCCGGAAGGGCCTTCACGCCTTCAAGGTAAGCACGTTTGCCCGTGATGACCTGATCGACTCCGAGGAACGCCCAAGGAGCATCTTCCCAGATTTGTTTTTGGATGTTGGCATAGATTTCTTTGGCATCTTCAGCTTTGACGGATGCGTTAGCATCTTTGATCCATTGGTCTACATTGTCGTTCTTGTAGTAAGCGGTGTTGGAACCCGCTGGCGGGAAGAACTCGCTGCTGAACAGACCTTTTGTCGCGCCGTCGGCATCGCCAGACGAAGGAGACCAGCTTACGTACCACATTTGAATTTTCGCGTTTTCCGGCGTAGCCGAGTTAATCTGATCGGACAGGGTTGCACCCTCCATCGACTTCGGTTCAGCTTTGATTCCGACGAGGGCAAGCTGCTGCTGAATAAACTGCATGCCTTTTACCGTT
Source organism: Paenibacillus sp. HGF5 (assembly GCF_000204455.1). Classification (NCBI taxonomy): domain Bacteria; kingdom Bacillati; phylum Bacillota; class Bacilli; order Caryophanales; family Paenibacillaceae; genus Paenibacillus; species Paenibacillus sp. HGF5. The sequence continues at coordinate 24,484 of NZ_AEXS01000079.1, forward strand.
TCGGAATCATTCTCTCCCCAAATCTCAGCTTCGAATCCATCTGGATATCCTGCTTCAGCTAACAGGGCCTTGGCTTTCTCCGGATCATAGTCATAACCGGATTGCTCGGAGTAGTGCTGCGTCATGGAGGACATGGAAGAAGTCAGCTTCGAACCCAGTCCGGATTTAACGACTTTAATGTAAGCATCTTTATCGATGGCATAGTTGATCGCTTGACGCACCTTCAGATCGTCGTAAGGCTTCTTCATGGTGTTCAGCGTGATGTAACGAACGATCGTAGAATCAGTCTTATCGATGACGATATTGGAGTCGCCTTCTACTTCGGACACTTGCTCTGTCGGCATAGGATAGATGAAGTCCGCTTCGCCCGTTTTCAGCATCGCGATCCGGGAACCGTTCTCCGGTACCGGTTTGAACGTAATGCTGTCCACCTTCGGAAGTCCTTCTTGCCAGTAATCTTCATTCTTCACAACGACAAGTCGGTCGCCTTGAATCCATTCCTTGAACTTGTAAGCCGCCGTACCTACAGGGTTCTTCGTGATGTCGGCACTTTCCTTAAGTGCTTTCGGGCTGATCATCAGCGCCATGGCCGTTTTGTTCAAGAAAGCGTTGTAAGGCTGGCTAAGGGTGATGACAACGGTGTGTTCATCCGGAGTTTGAACATCGGCTACTGTAGAGAAGCTCTTGCGCATTCTCAGGTTGTTCTTTTCATCCATGATGCGATCCAGGTTGGCTTTTACAGCTTCTGCGTTGAAATCCGTTCCATCATGGAACTTCACGTTCTGGCGCAGATTGAACGTGTAGGTCAGACCGTCTTCGCTGATCTTGTAATCTTCAGCCAGCACAGGAACGAGTTCCATTTCTTCGTTGAAGCCCATCAATCCTTCATACATCGTGCGAGCACCGGAGATGGAGTGCGTGTCTCCGGCATTGTGAGGGTCAAGCGTTATGAAGTTGGCGTTAATCGCAATGACAACATCTTTGTTATCTTTTGTCACCGGCTTGCTCTCGCCGCCGCCTTCACTTGCCCCTTTGCCGCTTCCGCTGTTTCCTCCGCAGCCTGCCGCAACAATCGTAAATGCGAGCAGCAGCATGAGCAGTGACCATGTTCTACCTTTGAATCTCATTGTTTTACTCCCCCTTTGATGTAGTGAATATCTATAGATTCACTCGCCGCTTCGGCATGTAAAAGCCTGCCTGCCGCCTTGAGTTCCTCACCGTTTAAGCATTCCATTCATACACGGCGCGCCGTTCACCGACAAGCGTGCCCCCATCGTTGAAAATTGCATTCGGAACCAGCTCATACAACCGGTCAATCGTAGACTGATCGCTGTAGCCGAGACGCTCCAGGATGGAAGCGATGATGCATGGCCATACCTGCTCGGAGCCGTCGGATACTTTAAGCGAAATCGCCAAGCGTTCTTTCCGAAGACCGATGCCGTACACGCCCTTCGCGCCGCCCTTGGCTGTCAGGTTTTGGTCCCGGAGCAAAGCTGAACACACAAATTTGGTGTCTGCAATGATATCCGGATACTCATTCATCAGCTTCGCCATTCTGGCAGCTGCTTCTGCAGTCTCTGGATCCTCGATCAAATCCGGGCATGCCAGCTTGAGGAAGGAATACCCGATGCGATCCAGAGGAAGCGCGAAGATGGGAAGTCCGCAGCCGTCAATGCCTTGCGGGATCGAGGAAACCGGAACCTCGGCAAAATAAGCCAGCGTCTCGAGGATCTCTTGCTGAACCGGATGCTCCGGTTTGTAATACGTGCTTTCGTCCCAGCCCATATGCTTGCATAGGGCAATCAAGCCGCTGTGCTTGCCGGAGCAGTTATGGAAAATTCTGCGCTTCTCCTCATGATCGCGATGGCGCTGCGCCTTAGCATCCTCGTTCAATGGATAAGTCGCGCAGCAGTGAAGGTTCTCTTCCCGAATCCCGGTTTTCTTCAGAATGGATTCCAATGCATCAATGTGGAATCGCTCGCCCCGATGGGAGGCGGCAAACAAGGCCGTTTCTTCCCCCGTTAGTCCGTACACTTCGTCAATCCGGCGTTTCATTACCGGAATTGCCTGGAACGGCTTGGCCGCCGATCTTAAAAAGGTCATGTGATGCGGATCGCCCGCTGCGTATACAACCTTTCCGTTCTCGTCTACGACGCTGATCGCGCCGTAGTGCACGTTCTCCAATACGTTCCCGCGATATTCCTCTACCAATGGCACAAATCCCATGTTCATGCTCCCCCGATCTCCAGATGAATTAATTCAATTGAAAGTAACGATCCTGTGCGACAAGTCCCGACCCGATGATGACCCCATGCTCGTGAAGCTCCGAGCGAACTATCGTAAAGGATTCTTGAAGTGGTTCCCAGATATACTGCGAGTAACACAGGTTGGTGATCTCCTCGTACACTTCGGGAAACTTGTCCAGAAACTCGCCGCTCAAAATGACGCTGTCCGGATTGTACATGCTGACGACGTTGTTGATCGTAATCGCCATATAGGCAAGGGCCCGATCGATCAAATAGCTTGCCCAGCGCGTTCCGGCCCGCCTCTCCGCGAACAGCTCCTCGATCGTGCGAACGGGTTTGATTTTGCTGGCTTCCGACAACAAGGACGGTATATTGATATACGTTTGGAGGCAACCGGCTTTCCCGCAGTCGCACATCATGCCTTCAGGGTCCACGGTCGTGTGACCGATTTCCCCGGCGCTGTTCGTCACCCCGCGGTAAATCTCCCCCTCCAGAATGAGCGCCGATCCGACGCCATTACCGAAGCCCAGGAGCACCGTACGGTTGGAGCCGTAGGCCGAACCCTTGAGCTGCTCCGCCAACGCCTTCACCTTCAGTTCATTGTCCACGACAGCTTGAAGCCCGGTTAGTTCCTTGAGCCTCTCGGCGAGGCTCACATTCTTCCATCCCAGCTGTACCGAAAAATTGACGATGCCGGCGTCGACATCAATGATGCCCGGCAGTCCAACGCCAATGCCGACCACCCGTCTTCGGTCGATATCGCATTCGGCGATCAGCTCTTCTATGGTTTCCGCAATCCGGGTCACCGTGACATCTGCCGTTTCATCGGATGATCTTGAAAAGCTTCCGCTGCACAATACGTTACCCTGAACGTCAATGAATCCGATATTCGCCTGATGCCGATCCAGCTCGACGCCGATCGAGATGACCGCCGTATCCAGCAGCCTTATTAAGGAAGACTTTCTTCCGCGGCCGGCCGAGGCCTGCTCTTCCGTTTCGTGAACGTATCCTTCCTCCGTCAGCTCCGATACGATCCGGCTGACCGTTGTCGGACTCATGCCCGTCTGTTTGGCAATGACGGCTCTTGAAATCGGCTGTTCATTCTTGATGATTTGAAATACTGTGAGTCTGTTCTGCCGCTTCATAAAGTCTTGATCATGCTTTTTCATGAAGACATCCCCTATTTAATTTCACCAGTAGATTAATTAGATCAATTTCCCAAATAAAAAGATCCGAAATCATCAAAAAACAGTGATTATTATCAGTTTTAATATTTTTATTCTCCAGTGATATTAATAATAAAACGTGTTTTGTAAAAGTGTCAATATATATGACACATTTAAATAAATAATTTTTTGATTCTGGAAATGTAAGCATTTCACTTTTTTACGAAAGAAATTCAATCTCCTGCATACATACAGTTGACCGCCTATCACGCACAACATGACATGAACATGACGTATAATCTCCTAAAATGTAGGTAACAACGTCGTTTCACCCCAATAATAAAGCCACCCGAGAAAAGAATGATTGGAACATTCTTCATCCCGAATGGCTATAAGTGGAGTAAATATATGATATTATTGGTGCTGCCCCATGTCGTTAAGTGCTTCACTGAATGATCCGCCTAAGACGAATTAAACCACCCGAGAAATTAATTCGAGGGGGCCTCGAAATCCCGGATGGCTTATGTATAGATCGATGCATGAGCGCAGTTCAAGTCGCTCTATTTTGCACGCTATTGATCTTAACCGATTTTTTTTGATACACATAACATATAGATTTAATCGCTCGTAATCCTCATACTTCAATTCTTAATCTTATAATCTTTTAAATCTTTTATCTTTAATCTTAATCTCTTAATCACTTGAATTTCTTATCATTTATCTTTAGTCTTTTAATCATTCCCACCAGCGGAGGTTTGAGGATAGCCGATCCTTTGGGAGTCCGTTTCTACCCTGCCTATTTCCATTCCGGAAACGGGCGGACAACAGAGCGGATAGCCTCAAACCGGAGCACTCGATAGACTCAAACCGGAGCGCCCGAGCGCCCTACTTGTTTTTGTAATATTCCACCGCTTTATCGAAATAATGCTTTTCGTCCTCAGGCAGGTCCTCAAAATAGTAAATGGCCGCAACCGGACACGCCGCTTCGCAGGCACCGCAGGAAATGCATATATCGGTGTCGATGTAGAACTGGTCGTCCCCTTCTTCGATGCAATCCACTGGGCAAACGTCAACGCATTCTCCCGCCTTCTCTTCGATACAAGCTGAGCCAATAACATACATCCGTGATTCCACCTTCCCAAGTGTAATAAGTCTTCTAAATTCTACGATGCGCTATCATAACAAAAAGCCCATTACTCATTCATTGCTTGGTTTCTATACTTTTTATACTAAAATATATCATAATTATGTGGTTAATCATGCCAGTTGTCAACAAACCGCGAGAGAACAGCCTTGAAAACGGCCATTCCGGTTGACTTATAGAAGGTAAAGACATAAGATGAGACATATTGCTTTTTAACCTTTTTTGTTGCAAAAGAAAGCATTCATCGAGAAACAAGGCGGTGATTATAGTGGATCAAGAAGTTGCATACAGCACCCGCGAGTATATCATGCAAATGTTGAAAATAAATGGTGAACTCAGCACGAAATCCATTACCGAGGCACTGGGCATTACGGGCATGGCCGTCCGTCGACATCTGGAGAGCTTGAAGAATGAAGGGTACATCACGTATCGAACCGTGAAGCAGCCGATGGGAAGACCCGTCTCCCTATACAGTCTTACTGAATCTGCAGAGGATTTTTTCCCTAAGAACTATCATTCGCTTGCCCTCGATCTGCTTAACGAGCTCCAGGACGAGGCCGGGGACGAAATGATATCTTTACTGTTCGACAAGCGCAAAGACACGTTGCTGAACAAGTACACGCCGACGGTAAAAGCCGAAACTCTCGAAGATCGGGTCGCAGCCCTTGCCCAGATTCAGAATGACAACGGATATATGGTGGATTACCAAAAAGTCACGGATGAAGAATACGTCCTTGAAGAACTGAACTGCCCGATTTCCCAGGTAGCCAACCGATACCAGCATGCATGCCGCTGCGAGCTTGATCTGTTTCAATCCTTGCTGGAAGCGGATGTGGAACGTACCGAGTGTCTTGCCAAAGGCGATAAGAAATGCGTGTACCGGATCCGAAAGCAAGCCGAAGCCAAACAAACATAATATCTGTTATTGCCACTTCAGGCTCCTTCCATACGGGAAGGGGCCCTTTTTTTGTTAAGAGATAAGAAGGTATAAACTTCAGAGGCTTACCCGCCTTATCTCGCAAGAATAACTTCCCCTATATGCGGTCTGTCTTCTGAGAAAGTACGTCGATAGACGTTTTTCTTATGGCACTTGTCCTATCCTATTCTCTTGAATCACGAGACATGTATGTTTCTTGGAATTATTCCAGTACAAGCAGTCGATCATCCTGATCGGACGGCACGCCCCGGCCATCGGTATTGTTGGTAATGACATAGGTTTGGCCGTTATGGACCTTAACGTCTCTTAATCGGCCCTCGCCTTCCAGTACGGTCTCGAGCGCGGCTGTCTCCGGCTGGAACCGGTACAGCTTCTGTCCCCGAAGGGTCGCCACGTACAAGCGGTCCTGTTCGTCAAAAGCGATGCCGGAAGGAGCAATTGCCGTTTCGCCGCTATGGTACAGCGGGAGTTCCATGCCTTCCAACGTCTCATCGCCATAAATTTCGGGCCAGCCGTAGTTGCTGCCGGCCGTGATTTCATTAATTTCATCGTGTCCGCCCGGCGTGCCGGAAGGCCCGTGCTCCGAGCTGTAAAAGTCCCCATCTGAATTCCAGGCCAAGCCCTGTGAATTCCGATGCCCTAACGTATAGACGTAAGAACCTGCCGTCGGATTGTCCGCCGGGACTTTCCCGTTCAACGTTAATCGCAATATTTTGCCTGCCAGGTTCTCCTGATTTTGCGCAAGCTCGCCCTCGCCCGAATCTCCCGTCGTAACATAGAGCATCGCATCGGGACCGATCGCGATTCTGCCGCCATTATGCACGTTGGAGCCTGGAATGGACTCAAGGAAGACTTGGGACTCCGTCCATTGGTTTCCCTTCAACTCCAGCAGAACCAGCCGGTTCAAGAGTGTTCCACCCTGATCATAGGTGTGATAGGCGAAGGCTTTTCCGGAATCCCGAAAATCAGGCGCCAACGCGAAGCCCAAAAATCCCCCTTCTCCTTGATGGGAAACCGGCTGCTCGGTATGTACCGATTGTCTGTTCAATGTGCCGTCCTTGATCTGAACGATATTCCCTTCCCGCTCGCTGATATAAATCGTCTCGCCGTCAAAATCGATGGACCAAGGCGTTCTCAATTGCTCCGCAAGCACCTGATAGGAAGAATCAGGAGCCGCCTCCCCCCGCTCCTCCTGCGCTCCTTCTTCAGCCGAAGGGGACGACTGGCTTGTGCATGCAGCAAGAAACAGCAGCGCCGCTGTAAACATCACGCCGAACATCTTTCGTTTCAAATCCAGCACCTCCCGGGTTTATTCAGGGCTCCGGTGCATCATCATGATGTCCTGCCCTATGCCCTGCAAAGAACTCATCACGATATCCTCATCGCTAAAGGATTCGATCCGGCTGCCCGCAACATAACGGGTTTCGTGCCCTCGTCCGGTTATAATGATCCTGTCCTCGTCACCGGCCATTTCCACTGCGCGTTGAATCGCTTCTTTACGGTCTAAGACAACCTCCCAGTTCCCCGATTCGCGGGAAGTTAAGCCGCCCAGCATCTCGGCCATGATCTGCTCCGGATCCTCCGAGAACGGATTGTCGGCCGTGAACAATACATAATCCGAATACGAGGCTGCAATATCGGCCATGATCGGCCTTTTCGACCGGTCCCGCTCGCCCCGGCAGCCCATCACGCATATCATTTTGCCTGAAGTAATGGCCTTGGCGGATTGCAAGGTTGCCTTAAGACCGTCCGGATTATGCGCGTAATCGACGACCACGCCAAAACGGCGTCCTGTTTGTATTTCTTGAAACCGGCCATGAACCCCTGCAAATTGCTCCAAACTTCCGCGGATTTCTTCCAGCGGTATCCCTTCCAGCAGACAGGTCGTCATGGCGGCCAGCGCGTTGTATATATTATGTGCTCCATGCACCTTCAGATTAACGTCGCTGCTTCCCCAAGGCGTTTCTGCATGAAAGACGCAGCCTTCCCTTGAGTGATGAATTTGCGTTGCCCGGACGTCCGCCTGATTCTGAATGCCATAGGTTATGATTTGTGCGGATGTCCGTTTTGCGTAATAAGAGGATGCGGCATCGTCTGCGTTCAAGACGGCCTTCTTCTGCATGTCACGGTTACTGTTACCTAGTTGGGCGAACAGCAGCTCCTTCGTATTGCGATAGCTCTCCATAGTCTGATGGAAGTCCAGATGATCATGCGATAAATTCGTGAAGACGACCGTCTGAAAATCGCATCCGCGCACCCTTCCCATATCCAATCCGTGCGAAGATACCTCCAGAACACCGTATTCACCCCCATGCGAGATGATCGTATGAAAATAACGCATGAGCTGGATCGTATCCGGCGTCGTATTCAGCGTCTTCTCCACATGATTTCCTATTTTCATATACAAGGTGCCGATGATCCCTGTTTTGCGGCGGGCGTCGTTAAGTATTTGATCTACCATATGAGTCGTCGTTGTTTTGCCGTTCGTCCCGGTAATTCCAATCAATTTCAATTGCCGCGTAGGATCGCCAAAAAAAGCGTTTGCGAGAATCGGCAGGATTCTTCTTGTATCCGGCACCGTTATATGCGTAACGTTTCCTGGCAGTCCTGAAAGCTCCCGCTCGGCCACGATGGCAACAGCCCCATTCCGTATCGCCTGTTCGGCATAATCATGGCCGTCCACGTGAAATCCCGGTACGCAGACGAACACGCCGCCCGGCCGGATTTCTCTTGAATCTGTTTCCAGGTTCGTGATATCCGCGGAAGTACTGCCCGTAATCTTTTTTAATATCAGCCGATCCGTCAGTGATTGTAGAATCATGTCTGGTTCCTCATCTCGTGATGTAATCATATACCCAGGGTCAGGTGGCAGCGTGATGTATAAGATGTAGAATTTACGACTATGTATCGTTTTAACCAGCATTTCTAATTAACCTAACCAAGCAAGGGCCTTCTGAAACTGAAAAAGCCGGATTCCTTAATGATAAACACCTCGCTGCATTCAACTCTGATATCCGCATGTTTCTTCAATAGAAAAGCGAACTATCGACGGATAGCTCGCTTTTCATTCCTATCTAATTGAGGCCATGATGACGTGCCTAACGGGCATCAGTCTCCAGCTACAGTCCGATTTCTTTGGAGGAGTTCACTGCATGCCCTTGGAAAAGGATCTTCAATAATGGCGGTGCGATTAATGTCGTCAAAATAACCACCATGACCACGGATGTGAAATATTCGGGCAATAGAAGTCCTGCTTGCAAGCCTGTGGACGCTATGATTAATGCAACCTCCCCCCTGGACACCATGCCAGCTCCGACCGCGAATGAGGATAAGTTGCTAAAACCCGTGATTCTTGCTCCAATAGCGCCACCCAGCAGCTTGGTCAGAACAGCGGCTATGGTCAATACAACGATGAAGCCGATTTGTTGAGGTACTCCTTGAAAGGATACATGAAGCCCGATGCTCGCAAAAAAGACGGGAACAAAAATCGAGTACGCAATGGGCTCAACCTTCTGTTCAACCGTGTGCTTTAAGCCTGTTTGCGAGATTGCGATCCCAGCGGCAAACGCGCCGATTATACCGGCCATCCCCAACCAATCGGCGAAATAAGAAAATCCAAAACACACTACAAGAGCCATGGATATCACAGGCTCAGTTACCTTCAGACCGGAGAGCTTGTTCATCACGCGAGGTACGATAAACCAGCCCGCCATAACGACACCGATAAAAAATAGAACTTTCTTTCCTATAAGAAGGCCCAAGGATACCTCCTGGCCGCTGCCCAGGAAACTCATCATGAAAGCGAGCAGAATAACAACTAAAATATCATCGACTACCGCTGCTCCAAGAATCGTCGTGCCTTCTCTTGAACCCAGGCGATCCATATCTTTTAACACCTGAACGGAGATGCTTACGGAAGTTGCGCTAAACAATATGCCCATAAACAAAGCATAGTTAACGGAAAAACCAAACAACTCCGCTACGCCATACCCCCCGATAAAAGGAAGAATGATTCCCCCGACCGCAACAGCCACTGCCGACTTCCAGTTTTTCTTCAACTGTTCCAGATCCGTTTCCAATCCGGCAATGAACATTAACAACAGAACACCGATTTCGGAGATGTAATGTACAAATTCATTATGATCAATCCATCCAAGCACAGCTGGCCCCAACACAATGCCGACCATAAGTTTTCCTAGCACAGCCGGCTGTCCGATTCTTGCAGACATGTGACCTGCGATTTTGGTACAGATGATGATTAATGCCAAATACCAAACAAATTGCATCCGATCGACTCCTCATTGATGGCGTTATTTGAACGCGTTCCTAGATAATATAAACCGCCCTAAACCTCAGGTCAATATAGCTTTCAGACCCACAGAAAGGGCTTTCTAACACCTTGAAACATGTTCGATCATCCCTGGGGACATTCTTTTCCAGAAACCTATTAAAACGAAAAATAGACGCCTATTTAAACACTTATGTTTTAACCCCTCTTCGATCGGGATTTAATTCCATTCATAGTCATTGGATTGCCAGCTTCCGCCAACCCGTACGCACCATATAAACACCAAACAAAGTGGTGACTGGATTCGCTAACCATGTTACGCTTAAAGTAAGCGGTTGCATAAAAGGAGCATGACGATGTATGCAGCCTGTTCTATAAAGGACGCGGACAAAGGATCCGATCCGATGATCCATAACTGCCTGAAAGGGGAACTTTCGATGGGACCGTTCACCGACGTTTTGCTTCGCGATAAAGTCGTTTTGATTACGGGAGGCGCCACGGGCCTGGGGCGTGCCATGGGTGAGAAATTCGCGCTGCTGGGCGCCAAGCTCGCCATATGCGGACGCCGGGAAGAAGTGCTGCAGCAGACCGCCGAGGAATTAAAGCAGAAGGGCTGCGAGGTATGGTACAAAAGCTGCGATGTTCGCGACCCTGCGCAAATCTCGGCTCTTGTTGAAGCGGCAGAGCAGCATTACGGAGGCATTGATGTGCTTGTCAACAATGCGGCCGGGAACTTTATCAGCCCCACGGAGCGCCTTTCTCCTCGGGCTGTGGATGCCGTGCTCAATATCGTGCTGCACGGCACCTTCTATGCCACCCTGGAGGTCGGCAAACGCTGGATTGAACAAGGCAAAGGCGGGACGATGCTCAACATTGTCACCACGTACGCTTCAACAGGCTCAGGGTACGTTGTCCCGTCCGCGGCTGCCAAAGCAGGCGTGCTTGCGCTGACGCGCTCCCTGGCCGTGGAATGGGCCCCGTACGGCATACGCCAGGTAGCCATCGCCCCGGGTCCGTTCCCAACCGAAGGCGCCTGGTCAAGATTATCCCCTACGCCGGAACTGGAACGGAAAATGATCGACCGCATCCCTCTCAAGCGCGTTGGCGATCCAGAAGAATTGGCTAATCTCGCCGCCTATCTGATTTCCGATTATGCCGGCTATATTAATGGCGACGTGATCACCATCGACGGCGGCGAATGGCTGCAGGGGGCAGGGCAGTTCAACGACTTATCGGAAGTGACCCATGAGCAGTGGGATCGGCTGGCCGAGCTGACGCGCAAAGGCAAATAGGATATACGCAAGAAAAGCAGCTATCCATCTACTTTCACCGAAGACGGAAACGGAAGAAGGAATAGGTGTGAATCGAGTTTTCAGTTTCTCTGAAAACGTATGTATCTCTATAATCTAAATGAGCCCCAAGCCGGGAGCATCCAACGGACTGCTCCCGGCTTGGGGCTCATCTTGCATTAAAGATTAAATATTATGTTTCGTAGGAATCTACCAGCAAGGCATATACGATGCCGGGTCCGTGAACGCCAATCGTCAGATCGTTCTCGATATCGGCGGAACGGCTCGGACCCGATATGAAATGGATTCCTGCTGGCAGCTGCTCACGTCCGGCCTGATCGAACTGAACGAGAATCTCGCCTAATCGGGTAACCATTCGCTCGACTGGAATAATAGCCATCAGCACGGTCGGCAGCAGGCTGACCGAACGGCCCTTATGCGGGGCGGACTTCACCGTAATCGAACCGGTGTAAGCCGCAGCGTAATCGGCCATGACAACGCCGAAGTCGGCTCTGGCAGCGACTGCCTTCCAGTCGGTGTCAGCCGCTTCGTTCCAGGAGAGAACCAGCGCATCCGGCAGACTCTCTTCCAGACCCAGTCGATCCAGCGCGTCCTCCTGCTGACGAAGAATCGTAGCTGCGCTCATCTCCATCGCTTTATCCCTGATAAACCGGGTGACCTCATCGCGATGGCTCAGTCTGACCACATGGCCTCCGGCTGCTTCAAAGTTCGCGGTAAACTGCGTAATTTTCTCCTCGAGCGACCAATTAAATTCTTTCCAGAAATCCGGGGCACCGCGGAAAGGGTGCTCCGGAGCGGAGCGAATCCGATCTCTACCCAGCTTCGCGGCGATCCCATCCATGAACTGCTCCTGCTTTCTGCGGGATTGTTCTTCTAAACGGGTTAACCAGCCGCGATCGGTTTCGTTAGTCATGCGCGTTCTCCCCCTTTCCGGATTTCTGCTGGCGAAGCCTCTCGCTCAACCGATCGGCGATTACAGGATCCATGGTCCCCGAGGTTCTGCGAATATCCTGCTCCATTTCGGGCCATCGATCACGGAAGGAATGTTTGGGGAGGCTTGGGGTCACCCTGTACGAATTCCATCCCTTCAAAGGACCGATTCTCGTTCGGATCTCGCCGCCCCGCACGACCAGCTTCTGGCCCCATTTACCGAGGGATACCACGCTGCGGTAACGCTTGGCATTACCCATGACCGCCGAGAAGCCTTTCATCCCCATCGCTTCCAGCTTATCGCCGCGTCCGGCTTCAATCTTTCGGCGGCGCAAGGATACCAGCATGTCATGCAGCGGGATCTTGACCGGGCATGCTTCATAACAGGCGCCGCACAGGCTGGATGCGTTGGCGATATCGTCCCATTCCGCGACGTTCTTGTTCAAGGCCGGCGTTAATACGGCACCGATTGGGCCGCTATACGTGCCTCCATAGGCGTGCCCGCCAATATGGCGATATACCGGACAAGCATTCAGGCAGGCGCCACATCGTATGCAATTGAGCAGTTCCTGGAATTCCGGATCGCCGAGCTGGAGAGAGCGCCCGTTATCAATTATGATAATATGCATTTCGTCTGGTCCATCGGCATCCAGCTCTCTCTTCGGCCCGCTGATGCCGGACATGTATACCGTCAGTTTCTGGCCGGTCGCGGACCGCGGCAGCAAGGTAGCCATCACCTCGAGGTCAGACCATGAGGGAATAATCCGCTCCATGCCCATCAGGGTGATCTGCGTCTTCGGCACGGTCGTCACCATCCGGGCATTGCCTTCATTCTCGAACAGGACCATCGACCCCGTCTCCGCGATGGCAAAATTACAGCCCGTCATGCCAATGTCCGCTTCGAGAAATTTCTCGCGCAGCTTCATGCGGACGAAACCCGCCATAATCGCCGTATCCGGCGGCAGCGCTTCGCCCGCCTCCGCGGACAGCAGCTCTGCGATCTGATAACGGTTTTTGTGGATGGCGGGAATAATAATATGGGAAGGCGTTTCATCCGCAAGCTGAATGATGTACTCGCCGAGATCCGTTTCCACGGCCTCCACCCCGATGGAATCCAGTGCCTTGTTCAGGTGCAGCTCCTCGGACACCATCGATTTCGATTTGACGACGGATTTGGCCGACTTATGCTCCGCAATCTGCAGGGAGATCGCAACCGCTTCTTCTGCCGTCTCCGCAAAATGGACATGTGCTCCGTTCGCCCTGGCCTGCTCGGCAAACTCATTCAAATAATAATCCAAATGCGCAATGGTATGGAGCCGGATTTGGCGCCCCCGTTCCCTCCACGCATCCCAGTTCCCATGCTCCTCCGACGCCAGCTTTTTGCCAAGCCGCAGCCGTTCTGTCGTAAACTTCACCGCATTGCGCAGAAAATCGTTGTTCAGAGCGTAACCTGCACGCTCCTTCACCGTCTGCGCTTTCGTCTCAGCTGTGCTCATGCACGCTCACCCCCTCGTACAAAAGCTCGGCCAAATGCTTGACCTGAACCTTCTCGCCCCGGTGACGCAGATTGCCGGCAATGTTCATGAGGCAGGCCATGTCAAGTCCGACCAGCACGGACGCCTCGGTTTCCAGCACATGATCGCTTTTCTCCGTTACCATCGCGCCCGAAATATCCGCCATTTTCACGGCAAACGTTCCCCCGAACCCGCAGCAATCCTCGGCAAACGGCAAGGGGACGAGCTCCAGCCCTTTGACGTGACTCAGCAGTTTCATCGGTTCGTCCTTCACCCCGAGCAGGCGGCTGCCGTGGCAGGAAGGATGATAGGTTACCTTGTGCGGATATACGGCGCCAACATCGGCCACGCCCAGCACGTCGACGAGGAATTGCGTAAACTCATAGCATTTGGATTGAAGCGCTTTCGCTTTATCCAGGTAAACGGGGTCGTCCTTGAACAAATCCGGATAATGATGAATCATATACGTGCAGGAACCCGAAGGGGACACCACAAAGTCGCTGTCGTCAAAAGCGTCCAAAATCGTCCTGGCGCTAATGCGCGCCTCTTCCCAATAACCGCTGTTGTAGGCAGGTTGGCCGCAGCAGGTCTGGATTTCCGGGAATTCCAGCTGCACGCCGTACCTTGCCAGCAGTCTTGCCATCGATTCAGCTACCCGCGGGAACAAGGCATCGCTGAGACAAGTGACAAACAATGAAATCTTCAACCTTTTCACCCCGCTAATCGTCAGGATAGGCCGATGAGTCGGCCTCTAGCAAGAACCCCCCGGAACGGGGGGA
>NZ_AEXS01000078.1:0-16227 GCF_000204455.1 Paenibacillus sp. HGF5
ACGCTGAACTATCCAACCTACGAGGTCATCGTCATCAATGACGGATCCTCCGACGAAACGCTGAAGGTGCTGATTGAGGAGTATGGGTTGACACTGCTGCCCAATCCGGAGATCCGCGGCAACATCAGCACGAACAAGGTGCGGGGCATTTATTATAATCCGCAGTACCCGCAGCTATACCTCATTGACAAGGAGAACGGCGGTAAGGCGGATTCCTTGAACGCGGGCATCAACTTGTCCCGTTATCCGCTGATTTCTTCCATCGATGCGGATTCATTGCTGGAGAAGGATGCGCTGATCCGGATGGCCCGGATGTACATGGAGAATCCCGAGGAGACGGTGGCGATCGGCGGCGACGTCCGGATTGCCAATGGCTGCGTGATTGAGAACGGTGAGGTTAAGGACGTATCCTTGCCGCGCCGGATGTGGCCGATGTTTCAATCGATTGAATATTTGAAAGCTTTTCTGGGGGGCCGAATCGGGTGGAGCCATTTCAACGGGCTCATCATCGTCTCCGGGGCCTTCGGCTTGTTCCGGAAAGACTATGTCATTGCGGTTGGCGGCTATCGCGGCGGTTACCCCGGTGAAGATATGAACATCATTATCAAGCTGCACCGCTATATGCTGGAAAATAAAATCAAATACCGCGTTTCCTTTTGTCCGGAAGCGGTGTGCTGGACGCAGGCGCCGGACAGCTACAACATTTTGTCCAATCAGCGCAAGCGCTGGGGACGCGGAAACTTGAAGAACATGATCGAGAACCGGGATATGGTGTTCAATCCGAAATATAAAGTCATGGGCTTGTTGACAATGCCCTACAACGTTATTTTCGAAGCGCTAAACCCTTACTTCAGAATTACGGGCCTTCTGGCTCTGCTTGGATATGTTTTGCTGGATATGACAAATTGGCATGTGCTGGTCGTGTTCGGGCTCGTCAATTTCTTAAGCGGGTACCTGCTCAGCGTGGGAGCCCTTATCCTGGAGGAGATGGCCTTCCGCCGGTATACCAAATTGTCCGATTTGGTGAAAATGCTCCTCTTCTCGGCGCTCAAGTTCGTGGGTTACCATCAGCTGGGCGTGCTGTGGAGAGTACAGGGACATATTCAATATTTGCAAAACAACAATTCATGGGGCACCATGACCCGGCAGAGCTGGAAAGATAAGAACGAGGCGGCTTGACTTCAAGGCCCGGTTCAAATGCAGCACCAAAATATAAAGAGAGGTGGGACTTACTGTTATGTCTCAATCGGCAACATTGCAACGCGTGCAGGCCGTCGATTTTTACGGCCGCGTGGAGGAGGAAGTGAGAGAACATCCCAATGGAACAGCATTGCTGTTTCTGTACTGTGCTGGCAATCCGTCCGGGACGGAGGCTGAGCTGGCGGAGGTCCAAAGCTTTGTGGACCAGCTGTCCGGCGTAAACGGCGAGGTTCTGCACGACGCCAATACCGGCGTATCGGCCGTTACCCTGCCTGGCTACACGCTGGATGCCGCCCATTATCAGGCACTGCTCCTGAAGCAGCATCTGCAGGGCCGTTTCGAGCAAGCGGACCCGCGTATTACGCTTGCAGCGCTTACGGAAGCGCCGCCTCGGCAGACGTTGAAGCAGATGGCGGAAACCGCCAGGCTCAGCACCTCTTCGGATATTCATATATTCACGCAGGAGGAAGCGGATAGCGGCCAAAACCGCATTCTCATCGTGGACCAAGATGCCACGGTGAGGGAATTTTTACAGATTCGCTTGGCCATGCAGGGTTACGAAACGCTGGAAGCGGTGGATGGCTTGGAGGCACTGGAGCTCATCCCGAAATGGGAGCCGGATCTTGTCCTGACCGAGCTGAACCTGCATGGCATTGACGGCCTGCCGTTCATTCATCATATCCAGCAGCTGGACGTGAAGGAGCCGCCGAAAATTGTCGTGTTAACCGAGAAGCGGGTTGAGCAAACCATCAGCCAATGTTTCCAAAACGGGGTCGATGACTACGTAACCAAACCGTTCTCGCCGGTGGAGCTGGATGCCCGCATCCGCCGCTGCCTTCATTAAACACATGGTTATTAAAGCTTTTAGTTAGATGAGAATTGTGGATTGATACGTGATTAGTTGAGCTGAAGAGGTTCTTTAATCGCAAGGAGAGAGTTCAACAAACAAGTCTGTCTTTTGGCCGACGAACAAAAGAAATAGACGAATAGACTATACATCCGATGGAGGTTGAATACTTGTGAATGAGGAATATGAAACTTTATTGAGTGCCATTGAAAATAAGAAAGCTGTACTGGGTGTTGTGGGACTAGGTTATGTAGGCTTGCCGCTGGCTGTGGAAATGGTGAAACAAGGATTTACGGTTATCGGCATCGATCTGGATTCCGACAAAATCGACCGCATTTACCGCGGCGAGTCCTATATTACGGACATCTCGTCCGAAGAGCTTGCGGCATGCATGGAGACCGGACGCTTTAAGCCGACAACGGATTACAGCATGATCGCCGTCATTGACGCGGTCAGCATCTGTGTGCCGACGCCGCTCAGCGAGAATCAGGACCCGGATACTTCCTACATTACAATGGTAGTCGATCAGCTCAAACGGTTCATGAAGCCTAATCTGTTAATTACGCTGGAGAGCACGACGTATCCGGGAACCACGGAGGAACTGATTCAACACCCGATCGAGAAGCTCGGTTACAAGGTCGGCCAGGACTTCTATCTGTGCTTCTCGCCGGAACGGGTCGATCCGTCCAACAGCCGCTTTAATACGCGGAACACGCCGAAGGTGATCGGCGGAACGACGGATGCCTGCCTGAAGCTGGGCGAAGCGCTGTACAAGCAGTACGTGGAGACGGTTGTACCCGTCAGCAATCCGAAAGTTGCGGAAATGTCCAAGCTGCTGGAGAATACGTTCCGCAGCGTGAATATCGCCTTCGTCAACGAGATGGCGATGATGTGCGACCGTATGGGCATCGATGTATGGGAAGTGATCAATGCGGCGGCCACCAAGCCGTTCGGTTTCATGCCGTTCTATCCGGGGCCAGGCATCGGCGGCCACTGCATCCCGCTGGATCCCATGTACTTATCGTGGAAGGCCAAGGGCTTCCGCTTTTACAGCAAATTCATTGAGCTGGCACAATCCACCAATGACAATATGCCTTACTACGTGATCAACAAAACCGCGACGATTCTGAATGAATATGCCAAATCGATCAAGCGCTCCAATATCCTGCTGCTAGGCATGGCCTACAAACCGGATATCAGCGATTTGCGCGAATCCCCGGGCCTTGAAGTTTACGAACAGTTCAAGGAGAACGGCGCTTATGTGGATTACTACGATCCGTATGCCAACAGTTTCGTGGATAAGCAAGGCGGGACGATTCGCAGCGTGGAGTATGATCTCGCGAAATTCAGCCGGTACGATTGCATCGTCCTCATTACGAACCACAGCAATCTGGATTATCATTCGATCGCTTCCGCCGGCGTGCCGATCTTGGACACGCGGAATGCATTTAAAGCGTATGCCGAGCCTCATATTTACAAGATCGGCCATTCCGTTCAGCATGTGCCTGAGCCGGGCGAGGCTGTCTTGATCTGATGAAATGGACGAGAAGACTGAGGCATATCGATGCAAAAGCGAAGTGGATCATCCTGGCTGCCGGCATCTGTCTTTTGCTGCTGATCCTTATTCTTCTTCCGTCAGGCAAGGTGAATCAAAACAAAGCTACCTGGCTGTGGGATGCAAGTCTGATCCGGAGTGAAACGGAGGAGATTGTAGCCTTTAGCGGCAGGGAAGGCATTACAACGATCTTTTTGCAAATTCAACAAGAGGTTACGGACGAGGAGTACCGCCATTTCGTGGCTGCGGCACATCGGCAGGGCATCAGCGTCCATGCTTTGAACGGCCACCCCGACTGGGCTTATGAGGAAGGCCGGCAAAAAGGGATGGACCTGCTGGCCTGGCTGGAAGAGTACAACCAGGCTTCCGCCCCCGAGGAGAAATTCGAGGGCGTGCAGTTCGATGTGGAGCCTTACGTGCTTCGCAGGTGGGATCGCGAACAGGAACAGGTGGTGGAAGAATGGAGCGCCAACACGGAAGTCTGGGTCCAGGAGGCCAAGCGTCAGGGTCTCCCGTTCAGTGCAGCGGTTCCGTTCTGGCTTGATTCGATACCTGGACCGAGCCGAGCGGATACCGATTCGTTCAGCCGCTGGATGATCCAAAATACGGATGCGATTGCCGTTATGGCATACCGCGACAGCGGGGAGCAGATGTATGAATTGTCCAAGGAGGAGCTGGAGCAGGCCGACGAACTCGGCAAATCCGTGTGGATCGGCATGGAGCTCGGGGATACGGACGAAGGCGAGCATTTGACCTTTTATTCCAAGAGCGAGCAGGAGATGGAGGATGAAGCCCTGCGCGCCGCCAAGCTTGGCAGCGACCATTCCTCCTTCGCGGGATTGGCCGTCCATCATTATCAGGCCTGGGTCCACAAACGAACCGCGATGGGCGGGGAAGAGCGGTGAAATTGCCATGATGGCCTGCCGCCTCTGCTCCGTGTTACAAGGAAACAACTTCATATCATTCACTCATTCAACGTACCTCCGAAGGTCTCCAAGAGACTTTCGGGGGTATTTTTTTGTCCAAGGAAGGGAAGAGGAATCGGGCCTGCGCAGTATTGTCTAGAAATTGTAGAGAACCGAATTCTATAATGGGAAACGTTGAGCGGCAGGCAGAGGAACATGCTTTGAGACAAAAGGCGAATATTGACATAGGATGGGTGACGATTCCTAAGCTCTTAAATCATTGATTTTTGAAAAAAGGTGGAATTTTATGAATTTTTTCAAAAAAGCATAGCAATTACGTCAGGTTGGTGTTAAATTCTAATGGTTTGTTTAGGAGGGGCTCTAGAATAAGCCCTGTTTGAAATATTAAAGGAGTATTCAAATGAAGAGAGTTTCTAGTAGTAACCGAGTGTTTTGCATGTTTACCCGAATGACCGCTTTGCTGGCGATCCTGGCGTTGATGGGCGGCTGCGGTTTTTTTGGCGGTAAAGCAGCCTCCAGCGATGAGGCGGGAGGTCCGATAGCGCCTGCTCAAAAGGTGGAGCGGTATACGGGGGAGAAGAGCAGGGAAATTCCGTACGTGTACACGGCCAGGAAGGAATTGGCGCTTACCTTTAACGGCATGGGCGATAAAGCCACCATGACGGCACTGATCGATGAATTGGAAACATACGGAATCAAGGCGACCTTCTTTCTTCCGGGCATCCGAGTGGCGGAGGAGCCGGACATTGCGGGCGCGATCTTGGCCGGAGGCCATGAAATCGAGAACAATACGCTCAATCAGCTGGATATGAACAAGCTGGATTACGATCAGATCTATAAGGAGATCAAGCTGGCAAACGACGTTATTGAACGGGAGACCGGCGCCCAGCCCCGCTATGTCCGGACGCGTTCGGGCGATTACCCGGAAGATGTGCCGCTGGCGGCAGCGCATCTTGGAATGAAGGCTGTTGTCAGCTATAACATCAATCCGAAGGACCGCGATATGCAGAGTGCCGAAGCTATCGGAGAATACGTGGCGAGGTTCGTCTCCAGAGGGGGCATCATCTCCATGAACACCGACGTCAATCCGGAAGTGGTCTCTTCCATAAAATACATTGCCAAGGCCGTGGACGATATCGGATATCGGCTGGTTACGCTGGATGAGCTGGTGCAGAACGGGGGCGAGCGAAAGCCGCTCGAGCAAATTCCGGGATATGACGCAGCCCGCATCAATCCGGATTATCAACGGGCGAAGTATGAGCTGGTTTATCAAGTCGATACCGACAAAAAAGAAGTCGCCCTGACGTTTGACGATTTCGGAAGCGACAAAACGGTGACCCGCATACTCGATATTTTGGCCGAGCATGATGTCAAAGCGACCTTCTTCCTGCGGGCCAAAGGCGTGGAAAGCAATCCGAATTTGGCGCGGGCGATGGTGGAGGGCGGGCATGACGTGGCCAACCATTCCTACAGCCATCCCGTCGTTACATCGCTGACGCCCGAAGAGCTTCAGCAGGATGTCGTCAAGGCGCATCAGGTCATTACCGAAGCCATCCAGCAGCAGCCTGTCATGCTGTTTCGTCCGCCGACCGGCGTGGTCGACGATAAACGGGCCAAAGCGTTGGCGGCAGTCGGTTACCCGGTGATTGCCATGTACGACGTGACGACGCTGGATTGGGATATTTCCAATAGTGCCGACGATATTGTGAACGGGGTTATGACCAAGACGCAGCCGGGAAGCGTCATCTTGCTGCATATGCTGGATGACATTCATACCATTGAGGCGTTGCCCCGCGTGCTGGAAGGCCTCAAGGATAAGGGATACACGTTTGTAAAAATGGCGGACATGATGCAGTTGCAGGACCAGGCCGCAATGGAGATGGAGTAAAATGGAATTATATGAAAACATGCTGGACCGCGTGGATAAATTGGCGGTCGTCGGACTGGGTTATGTCGGACTGCCGCTGGCGGTCGCGTTCTCGAAAAGGCTGGATGTCATCGGCTTTGATCTGAGCGAGGCGAAGGTGTCTCAGTATCGCAGCGGATTCGATGCTACCGGTGAGATCGGAGATGCTTTGCTTGCGGGCAGTGCGGCCGATTTCACCTCGAATCCGGACAAGCTGAAGGAGGCTCGCTGCTTTATCGTGGCCGTTCCGACACCCGTAAAAAGCGGCAATGTGCCGGACCTGAAATTCGTGCGGAATGCCAGCCGCTTGGTCGGCCGCGCCTTGAAGCGGGGAGCGGTGGTTGTCTATGAGTCAACGGTCTATCCGGGGGTTACGGAGGAAGTCTGCATTCCGATTCTCGAAGAGGAGTCGGGCCTGCGCCTGGGCGAGGATTTCAAGGTGGGGTATTCCCCGGAACGGATTAACCCCGGAGACCAGGTCCACCGGCTGGAGACCATCGTGAAAATCGTATCCGGCAATGATCCGGAGGCGCTGGAGACGGTTGCCAGACTGTATGAGCTGATTATCGAGGCAGGCGTTCACCGGGCGGAAACCATTAGGGTGGCGGAAGCGGCAAAGGTCATCGAGAATGCCCAGCGCGACATCAACATTGCCTTTATGAACGAGCTTTCGATGCTGTTCAACCAGATGGACATCGATACGAATGCCGTGCTGCGCGCAGCGGAAACGAAATGGAACTTCCTCCCGTTCCGCCCGGGTCTCGTCGGCGGGCATTGCATCGGAATCGACCCGTATTATCTGACGTATAAGGCCGAGGATACGGGGTATCATTCCAAGATTATTTTGGCAGGACGGCATATCAATGACGGAATGGGAAAATACGTCGCCCAGCACGTCATTAAACTTGCGATTCGCCAAGGGATAGATCTGATGAAGGCGAAGGTGGCCGTCATGGGCCTTTCGTTCAAGGAGGATTGCCGGGATATCCGCAATTCCAAGGTCATCGATATTATTCGGGAGCTGCAGGATTACGGGATCCGGCCGATGGTGGCGGACCCGCACGTAGACCCGAAGCAGGCTTATGAGGAATACGGCATCGAGCTGTCGGACATGAGCGAGCTGAACGGAATCCAGATTGCGGTTGTGGCGGTCGCTCACCGGGAGTTCAAGCAACTCGGGATTGCGGCATTCAAGGACATGTTCAGTTCTGAACAGGCGAAGCTTCTGATCGACGTGAAGGGAGCTTATCCAAAAACCGAATGCGAAGCCCATGGCTTTCATTATTGGAGTTTGTAAGATAACGATGGGAGAAGGCAATGAGGATTATAAAAAGAAAGCAACCGAAGAGCACCAAGGAAGTTCTAACGCTTCCGCGCACGGACAGACGGACTCTTTCCTATGTGCCCGATCCGGAGCAGATCCGGATGAATGCGGACCGAAGAGGCAACCGGGCGCAGGAGCCCGGGGAGGATTTGTCCAGCTCTGACTACGTCAACAAGCTGCGGATGCTCAGCCTGCGTTACGAGGCGGATTTTGAAGTTTTGCTTGTCCCGAACGGGAAAAAGAAAAAAGCCGGGATTAAGGGCGTGGCTGCCGATATTTCGGCCACGGGCCTTCTGCTCAGGCTGCCGGAAGCCTCTTCAAGCCTCGAAGTCGGCGACAAAGTGAAGGCACGATTCCGCATCCCGCCGGGGGCTATGCCCGAGGGCTTCGAATCGGCCGTCAGGATCGATGCAGCTGTTGTTCGCAGAGCCTCGAATTCGACCGAAGCAGGCGAAGAGCATCTGCTTGCCTTGGAGTTCGAGAAACCGCTCACGGATTATTTTCAGCGCAAACGGTGGGGGTATTCCGTATATTCCGCCAGCGCCTTGCTGTTCATGGCGGTGCTCTTCATCATGCTGATGCGGGCGGAGAGCATCATTTATTTCAAATACAACATGGTGCTGTATTTGTACAGCCTGATCGCGGCCCTGTTTCTGCTGACGCGCTACCTGTTCGGAGCATTGTACCGCGATGTGCCGATCAATCCGGATTATACGCCGGGAGTATCCATTATCATCCCCTGTTTCAATGAAGCGGAATGGATCAAACGCACGATACTCAGCTGCATGAACCAGGACTATCCCGTAGACAAGCTGGAGGTCATTGTGGTGGATGACCGATCGACGGACCAGTCGGTACAGCAGATCCAAGACATGATCGAGTTGATTCATTCCGAGGCGGAGCGTTACGCTACCCGGGAGCGCTTGTCCTATATGGTGCTGCCCGAGAATGCGGGCAAACGGGCCGCTCTGGTCAAAGGCGTCGAGATGGCCAAGCATGATCTGGTGGTCTTCGTGGATTCGGACAGCTTCCTGGATCCGACGGCGATTCGTCACCTCGTCCAGCCCTTTCAGGATCCCAAGATGGGCGGCGTTGCCGGAAGGACGGACGTCGAGAACAAATATACCAATAACATGACGAAGCTGCAGACCGTCCGTTATTATATCGCCTTTCGGATCATGAAAGCGGCAGAGTCCTGGTTTGACAGCGTGACCTGCCTGTCGGGTCCCTTATCCTGCTATCGGAAAGAACTGATCGTGCAGCATGCGGACGCTTGGCTGAACCAGAAGTTTCTGGGCAGGCCCGCCACCTTCGGAGACGACCGGAGCATGACGAACTTTATTTTGAAAACGCATCGTACCGCTTACCAGGATTCTGCCATTTGCTCGACGATCGTGCCTTCGCAGATGAAGGTGTTTCTGAAGCAGCAGATGCGGTGGAAGCGCTCCTGGCTGCGCGAATCGCTGCGGGCCGGAAGTTTCATATGGCGCAAAGAGCCGTTTATGGCGTTGTTTTTTTACATAGGCCTGATCGTGCCGATTGCCGCGCCTGTCGTGGTTGCCTACAACCTCATGTACGTGCCGATCGTTCACGGCATTTTCCCGGGGACCTTCCTGATGGGATTGCTGCTGATGGCGCTGCTGATGAGCCTGGCCCACCTGCTGTTCCGGAAGAGCAGATTATGGGTGTTCGGCTTCGTATTCTGCCTCTTCTATGAATTCGTCCTGTTATGGCAGATGCCGGTGGCTTGGTTTACCTTCTGGAAATCGACGTGGGGGACGCGGGAAACGCCGCAGGATATCGAAGCCAGGGAGAAGAAGGAAGCCCGCAAGCGCAAAGGCAAAAAATTCGGATTACCGTTCTGATCGTGTCAAAGCGGTTGAAGTAAGGATTGAAGCGAGGATGACATATGGCTAAAAAACAAAAAACAGCCCTCAATGTTCGGCGAAAAAATCGCAGGAAAATTATCAAAGTAACGGCACAGGTCATGGTATTGGCCGTTGCAGCCGTCCTGTTGGCCAATGCGATTTTCGATTTTCGAACATATAAGGAGCCGGACAGATCCGCCTGGCGTCAGGATCAGGGCTTTATTGCCCTGTCCTATTTCGGGGTCGGCCGCTCCGGGACGTCCAAGCTCGTATCCAAGGCCCAGCTGGATTCCCAGCTGAAGGCCTTATACGAACAGGGCTATACGACGATTTCGCAGCAGGATATCATCGATTATTACAGCCATGGCAAGAAGCTGCCCGACAAGGCGCTGTACCTGTCCTTTGAAGACGGGCGGAATGATTCCGCGCTGTTCGCGCAGCCGCTGCTTGAAAAATATAATTATAAGGCTACCTTTCTGTCCTATGCCAATAAAATGGGCAACAGCGAACGGAAATTTCTGCAGCCGAAGGACATGCTGAAGATGACCCGCACCGGGTATTGGGAGCTTGGGACTAACGGCAACCGGCTGACCTATATCAATATTTTCGATGATGAGGGCCGTTATGTCGGCGTTAAAGACGAGCGTGAGCTGACGGTCAAATCCAACGTGGAATATTACAACCACTATTTGATGGATTTCATCCGCGACGAGAACATGATTCCGCTCGAGAACCGCGCCGAGATGGAAGAACGGATCCGGGCCGACTATGCGGCAATGGACAAGGTTTACACGGAATCGCTCGGTTACGTTCCGATCACGTATATGATCATGCACGCCAATGCGCTCGGCGGAGGAATGAATCAGCTTGTGGCGAATGCCAATACGGATCAGATTCGGAAGCTGTTCGGGATGAATTTCAACCGGGAAGGCGTTGCCTTCAATTCGAAGGATAGCGATCTGTATAATCTGACCCGGGTCCAGCCCGCGCCGTATTGGTCTACCAATCACCTGTTAATGAAGCTGCGTAAGGACCAAGGGCAGCCTATGCAGTTTGTACGGGGCGACACGGAGCAGGCTGACAAGTGGGAGCTGCTTGGCGGAGCGGCAGAATTTACGGATAACCGGATGGTGGTCACATCGCCCCCGTCCCAGGCAGGAAGCGTGTATTTGAAGGGCAGCGGGGAGCAAGACGTCACCGTCTCGGCCAAAGCGCTCGGCAATGTGGTGGGACGGCAGTCGGTTTATGTCCGTTACGACCGGACGAAGGGTTCTTATATCAGGCTTCTGCTGGAGAACAACCACGTGGTGGTGGAACAGAAGGTAGCGGGCCAAGCTCCCGAGGAGCTGTTCTCGTACGCCTTGCCGAAGGTAGCATGGGGCGAAGAGGATCTGCAATTCGATAAGGCTTCGGTCTATACAAAGGAGCAGACGCTGTCCGGAGACCGGGATGATGAGAATGAGTACCCTGTCAACATAATCGGAAATCGGTGGCTGGAGATTTCGGTGAAAGGCGATGCCCTGTCCGTGAGCGTTGATCGGCAGTTGCTTCTGGACCGGCAGCCTGTGGATGCATCGATCGGCGCAGGAGGCGTGGCGCTTGAATCGGAGTATCATGAGCAGAACGAAAAGGATGATGATATTTACGACGCCGTCTTCGAAGATGTCACGATTGTGTCGGAGCCACCGGGTGCCGAACGTAAGCTGCTGTTCACGAACAAGCCGTCCGGGCTTGCCGGTGTCCTGACCGGCGTACAGCGAAGCATGAACCGCGCGGTCGACTGGGCTGTCGAGACTTTCTAAAAATTGGGTAGCGTAGGGCGTGAACAACGAATGAAGAATCGCAGGAAGAAATGGGCGGCAGCAGCGGGGGTTGCGGTATTGTGTGCCGCCGTCTCCTTCTGGTGGTTGCAGGATCAAAAGAAGGAGCCATCGATGCTGCCTCAGCCGCTGCAGGCGCAAGTCAAGCTGTCTGCCTGGATTACGGATTGGCAGTGGGAGACGGGCATGACAGATTGGAAGCAGCTGGGTGGTGAGCTTGAAGAAATCAAGCTGTTTGCAGCCTATTTCAATCATAAAGACGAGCTTTACTTGACGTCGGATTTTCGGGAGGGGCTGCCAGCGTTCCTGGAGGCGTCCAAGGAAGGGGAGGCGGCTCGCGCCGTCCTGACGATCGTCAACGATCGTTTCCATCCCGATGGAACGGCCAAACAGAAGGATCCGGACCTGATATCCCGGCTCGTCGCTACTCCCGAAAGCCGCAGCCAACATATCAGGCAGATTTTGGACATGGCATCCCAGCACGGCTTCGACGGCGTGGAATTGGATTACGAGAAAGTCCGCAAGGAGGATGGGGCCAACCTCTCCGCACTGTACGAGGAGCTGTATGAGCGTCTCCGGGCGGAAGGCCTCTCGCTTCGAATCGTGCTGGAGCCGGGCGTATCCCTGTCATCGCTTAAGCTGCCGGAGGGGCCGGATTATGTCCTGATGGCATACAACCTGTACGGGGGGCATAGCGGACCCGGACCGAAGGCGGATTATGCCATGATCAAGGAGCTGGGGGGCAAACTGCGGCAGCTGCCGGGAGACCATGCCATCGCGCTGTCGGTTGGCGGGTTTGACTGGGCGGAGAATGGCAAGGCGGTCTCTTTAACGGAGAAGCGTGCGGTAGAGCTGGAGCGTGCCAGCCCGGACGAACCGAAGCGGGATCCGGACAGCGGGGCACTGCACTTCAAGTACACGGACGACGAAGGCATCGGGCATACCGTATGGTATGCGGACGGAACGACCCTTGCCGGATGGATGGATGCGGCGGGGGAGGCGGGCATTTCGAAGATTGCGATCTGGCGGCTCGGCGAAATGGAAGCAAATTCACTGCAGAAGTTGAGCGAGTTTCGACAGCAATCCCATCATGAATGATTTCGGTATAATCCAAAAGGACACCCCGAGCGGCTTCAATAAGAGGCCGCTCGGGGTGTCCTTTCACGTATAGGAACATTCGGGGGCAGTCCGCTCGTCATTCTGTCCGTCCCCAGCGGAGGAGGTCAATGAATGAGCTTCGAAGCTTTCGCTTTGCGGATCAGCCCGCTGCTGGCCCGGTTGATCGGCTTCTTGAGCGCGATCCCGATCACAAGCGCGATCGCCGCGAAGACCAGCATGAGCAGCATATCGCGGATGACGATATCCCACAGGATGCCGCCGACGGCTTCCCGCATCATGCTGATGGCATAGGTGAACGGCAAATACGGATGCAATGCCTGGAAGAACGGCGGCGTCATCTGGATCGGAAAGGTCCCGCCAGCGCCCGCCAGCTGCAGCACGAGCAGAACGATCGCCATCGCTTTTCCGACATTGCCGAATACGGACACCAGGGTGTAGACGATCAGCATGAAAACGCAGCTGATCAGCAGCGCAAACAGAATGAACCAGCCGGGGTTCACCACATAGGTTCCCAGTAAATAAATATCGCCCAGGGTAACGAACAGCGCCTGGAACAGGGCAATGGTCAGAAAGGTGAGATAGCGTCCGAAGTAAACCTCGAAGCTGCGGAAGCTTCTCTCCTCATCATGTACGTCAACGGAGAGCAGGGAAACGAGCAGCAGGGCGCCTACCCACAAGGACAAGGTCGTGAAGAAGGGCGACATCGCGGAGCCGTAGTTCGGGATGGGGTACAGGCGATTCTCTTCCAGCGTAACCGGCTCGGCAAAAAACTGGCTCTCGAGCTCGAAATTGTTTTGGAGAAGATCGATGATCTCTTGAATATCCCCTTCCGCTTCCATCTCGCGCAGCCGGTTGGCCAGCTGCGTAATCCGTAGCTCCGCCTCCGGCAGACGATTTTGGGCGAGCTGCACTTCTTCGCCTCCCACTTTGAGCCCTTTCCGGGCATCTTGGAGCAAACGCTGGATGTCGGGGACGCTGGCAAGCGCCTGGGTCAATTCCTTCTGAACGCGCTTGGCCGTACCTGCGCCCTTGGTGAAGGCCTTGCTTATCGCCGGGCCGATTTCGCTGTCGTACCGGCTTAGCAGCGCGTCGGTCAGCCCCGTCATGTCATCGGTCAGCTTCTTCAGCTTGTCGATGGAATCCGCAGGTGCTTCCTCCCCCCGTTCCACGGCTTGAGCGATGGTTTGGAGCACGGCTTGAGCCGAGGTCCATCGTGCGGCAATGTCCTCGAGCTTAGCCGCCGCGGAAGCCGCCGCCGGGGAGATCGAGCCCAGCCGCTTGAACAATTGCCCCAGCCGGGCAGCAGCTTGCGCTGCGGTCTCAGCGCGCTCCTTCGCAGCGTTCAGGCGGCTGGCCAGCTCCTTCGGGTCGATGCCTTTTTGCCCTAGCGCGTCCAGCACTTGCGAAAGCGCTCCGGTGGCTGCACCCAGCACCTCCAAGTCCTGCCGCAGCGCAGGCTCCAGCGATTTTGAGGCCCCTGCGGCCTGATTTGCGAACTCCGCCAGCGCACCGGCCATTTCCTTGCCGTCCGTGGCAATCCCTTCAAGGCGGGGCAGAGCGGCATCGGCCTGCTCAACCAACCGGTTGGCCAGCTTGATATCCTGCTGGGCCGTGCTCACCGCCTCGTTGAGCTCGGGAAAGCTTTTTTCGAGCCGGAACAGCAAGCTTCGTACTTTGTTGATCGCCGGGAGCTGGTTCTCGATCTCGATCCCGAGCGTGTTGAAAATCTCGAAGATGGTGCCGTTGGCGGTTTTGATGAAATTTTTGCTGACTTCCTCCACGACGGCAGATGCCCCCTGGGCCGTCACCTTGGGCGAAATGGCGTTGATTTTCTCGTTCGTGTAATAGAGGATCTGAGCCTTGACAGGCTCATTGGTCAGCACGGTGCCGATCCGGGCGGAGAAGTTCTCCGGAATGACGATGGCGGCATAATCGGTGCCGCGCCGCACCCCCTGTATCGCATTCTCGCTGTCCTCCGTAAACCGCCACCCCAGCTTCTCATTGTGATGCAGGGACTCTACGATTTCTTTGCCCAGGTTAATGGGCTGGTCGCGAAGGGTGGTGCCTTTATCCAGGTTGGCAACGGCAATCGATACACCTGAGGTTTGGCCGTAGGGATCCCAGGAAGCTTCGATGTTAAACCAGGCATATAGAGAAGGTAGGAGGGCAAGACCCCCGATGATGACGGCTGCAGCCCAATTGCGGACGATTCTACGGATATCGGCAGAATATATATGGAAGATATTCTTCATGAGCGCTCCTGTCTTGTACGTAGTTGGAGCTAGTATGCCGCCAAATCCGTGCCAAGATACGAAACGAGCCGAGCCTTTATCTCTTCCTTAAGAGAGGGCCGATCGCAGAGCAGGCTGCCTTCATACCCGCGGCACAGATAATGCACCTGTAGCCCTTCCTCGGGGGTACGGCCCTGACTTTGAATCCGGATGCCGCGCCGCTTCATCTGCTGTTGAATGGACCAGGCGTGTGCCGAAATCCTTTTTTGGAGATACTGCAGATTTAAAATATAGATATCGGCCATTTTGAGCTTGAGGGTCTTGAGGATTCCAATATCCCGTTCGAGAACAGACTGAAGCAGGTCATGCAGCAGATAATCCTTGACCAGGGCTTCGTCTTCGACCGAAGGCGGAGGAGGAGTGGAAGGTTTCATCATAAGAGACACATCCCCGAACATGAAAAAAATATAAGAACACATGTTCTATTATATATATGGTATGCCATCCTTATTCGGCCTGCAACCATTAATTTCTGGCATTTGTGATCACCTCCGGTGGAATCATGGCGGCATATCGTTTACACTCCTGATAACTGCATTTTTTCGGGAGGAGATTAACCATGATACTGCATAAAGGCGAAATATTGTTCCGGCAAGGGGATAGCGGGGATCATTTATATCACATTCGGAGCGGATTGTTTAAGGTGACCCGTCTGCATGCCAATGGCAATATGGTGATTTTCAATATTCTATATCCAGGCGAAACGGTACCCCATCACTCGCTGATCAGCCCGAAGGAAACGCATGGAACCGCGATCGCGCTGATTCAGAGCGAAGTGGATGTGATATCGGCTGAAGCTTGGTATCGACAGCTTGAGGAGGATCCGCAAAAACCGCTCGAGGTTGCCAGATTGCTGCAGGAAAAGGTGAGGTTCATGCAGATGAGGCTGGATCACTTAACCGTGGGCGGGCCGGCGGAGCGGCTGGAGCTGCTGATTCAGTGGCTGGATGAGTATTCCCAAGGGATACATCTGACCGAATATTTGACTCAGGAAGAGATCGGACAGCTGATCGGGGTAAGAAGAGAAACGGTAAACCGGCTGCTGAGGGAGCAGGGCAAGCACGTTTAGCCCCTACCCCCTCGACGCCTGAACTGGCTTTATACATAGGTTTATAAAACCCTGTACGAGCATGCATGGACAGAGCAATGAGTCGAGGCACCCTTCGCAGCTGATCGATGCCGCCGGAAGGAGATACGGTTAACCTAATATTAACTTTCCAGCGTACCGGCCGGACCAAAGAATTCATAGTGGATCCGGTCAGCAGGCACCTCCATCGCTTTCAAATGGCCGTTCACGGCACGCATGAACGGAACCGGCCCGCAGAAATAGAAGTCGGCTTTCGGATCGACCGTTTTGCGAAGGAACTCCAG